>JAUVSX010000049.1 GCA_030596915.1 Chloroflexota bacterium
GCCTGCATCCTGCTGTTCCTCGGCCTCAGATACTGGCCAGTCGCCGTGGTCCTGGCACTGCTGTGGATCGGTTGGTATGGGGTCTACGCGGCCAGCAACCTGAGCTTTGGCGCTGTTACGGTAGTCATGTTATGTGGCGTCGTGCCGGCGTGCGTCCTTCTCGTCCTCGGTCTCATCTTGGTGTCGGGATACTTGTTTCCGCCATCGTCTGACAACCTACGATGGAAGGCCCTTCGTGCTCTGCTAACCTTCACGATAGGCACTAACCATCCCTACTACGCCGTCGTCAGTCACGGCGATGAAGAGAACGAGCTGACGGAGCGCGCTGGCGGCCAGGCGTATCTCAGGGCGCCTGGCATCCCAGGAGGGAACCTGGCCGTCGGACCTGGTCTGGTGCTTACCGGCTGCGACCACGCCGTCGTCCTCAGCGACGGGCTGAGCCTCAAGGGTGTCCACGGCCCTGGTCTGGTGTTCACCGACACGGGGGACCGGCCCATCCAGACGATCGATCTGCGGCCGCACTACCGTGACTTCGTCGTCAAGGGTGTGACCAAGGATGGCATCCGAGTTGCTGTCGGAGTGTTTGTCGTGTTCGAACTGGACCGTGGCGAGGAGAGACCCACCTCAAGCCGTCCTTTCCCGTACCGGGAGCGGGCAGTGTTTGCCGCTCTGCAAGCGCAGCGCATGCAGCATCTGCCCGATGAAGTGAGGGAGCGCCGGTGGTACGATCTGCCTGAGCTGGGCGCCCGGCGTGCCCTCCAGGATATCATAGCCGGCAACCCGTTCGACAAGTTGTACCAGGCGCATAGGAGTTCCGCGCCGGACAGACACGGGTCCAGCGGCCTGGAGGGGCATCGGGACCGCAGGATCGTGGGAGATTCGGCCACGTCCGATGAAGACGCGCGCTCAAGGGTCGTCGGAGAGTTTCGGGCGAGACTGACGGCTGATCTCGCACCCACGGGGATTCGGGTCGTCGACGCGGGCATCACCAATATCCTGCCCGTCGACGGCGAGGCTGTGCTCAGCCAGCGGATACAAAGCTGGCAGGCCGGTTGGGTGCAGCGGATCATGCTCCGGCAGGCGGAGGGCCAGGCAGAGCGGCTTAGGCTCGTGGCCGAGGCGCGGGCGCGAGCGCAGGAAGCGCTGATACTTGGCCTCGGCAAGCGTCTGCTGGACATGCACGAGCCTGGCTCGCCTGTCCCTGCCGAGGACGTTGCCAGATGGTTCCTGGAAGTGCTGCGAGAGATGGCATACCGTCCATCGGTCTTGCCTTTGCTGCCGCAGGAGACTACTGACACAATGGAGCAAGTCCTGCGGAAGCTCAAGGACGCGCGTGACCACGCCTAGCATCCCCGGACAGGCTGCTCCTTGGCAGGTTGTCGCACCGAAGCGGCTGGGGTACTCCGCTCGCCTTGCGATGCTCGGGCTCGTCTTTATCCCTATCGTGCTACTCAGCGTGCTGGCGGAAGCTGGCATTCAAGGCGTGCCGGTTGCAGACATCATGTCCAGGCTCACCCGCGGGTCCAGCAGGCTCAAGTCTGCTCGGATGGACGAAAGTGTCTGGCGGGCCTACCGAGTCGACAGTGAGGGTGATGTGGGACGCTATGCATCGTCGGCTCTCGATACGGGAACCGGCGTGTTGCACGTAGGTTATCGCGACGAGACGAATGGCGACCTCAAGTACGCGCGGCGCGACGGAGAGTTGTGGCAGGTCCAGACCGTGGATGGCGGGGGGGATGTAGGCGCGTATGCCTCGCTGGCGCTCGATCCCAGCGGACTCCCGCGGATCGCCTACGTTGACATCACGAACCAGCGGCTGAAGTATGCCTCTTGGGACGGAGCCGCGTGGCGCGTACAGACGGTGGTGGACACGGGCGCCCTCGGGCAGTATGCGTCGCTGGCTCTCGACGCGAGCGGCCGTCCGCACATCGCGTACTACGACGGCGTGAACGGTGACCTCGTGTACGTACGGCAGGACGGCGCGATGTGGCAATCGCAGACCGTCGACAGCTCGGGAGATGTCGGTCAGTATGCCTCCCTGGCTCTGGACAGCGTCGGCAACCCCCACATCGCCTACTATGATGCCACCATGGGTGCGCTGAAGTACGGCGTCTGGGACGTGAACGGGTGGCAGCTTCTGATCGTGGACGGCGCCAATGATGACGTGGGGCTCTATGCGTCTCTAGTGCTCGACGACTCTGGAGTCGCCAGCGTCAGCTACTATGACAGGACGAACGGAGACCTGAAACTGATCTACGCGAGTGAGCAGGGTTGGACGGCTCAGGCAGTGGATAGCGCCGGCGATGTCGGTCCCTATTCGTCGATGGCCCTCGACTCTGGAGGCTATCCCTGCATCAGCTACTTTGACACCAGCAATGACCACTTGAAATACACCTGTTGGCGGGCGGGAGGCTGGCAGACCTGGACGGTGAATGGCTCCGAGGAGGTGGGCGTGTTCTCGTCCCTCGCTCTCGACCCTGTCAACGGATGCCCTCACATCAGCTACTACGATAGGATCGCGGGCGATCTTCGACACGCCACTCAGGCCAGAGGCGCTTGGGAGATCGATCTTGTAGATGGGGAGGGGGACGTAGGCTACTCCGCATCAGTTGGGCTGGCCCCTGAGAGCGGGCACGCGCGAATTAGCTACTATGACAGATATCCCCGGCACGACCTCAAGGTCGCTTCCTGGGACGGGACAGGCTGGGCCATTGAGGTCGTTGACGCAGTCGGGGACGTGGGCAGCCACAGCTCGCTAGCGATCGGGAACTCTGGGCGTGCGCATATCGCGTACTCTGACGGGACGATTGGCTCTCTCAGGGTCGCTATCTCAAGTGAGTCGGGGTGGCACAGGCAGACGGTAGCGGGCGGCCCCGGGATTGGAGAGCATGCCTCGTTGGCCCTCGATTGGCAGGAGCAGCCGCGCATCGCAGACTATGACAGCTCGAGCCGTGCGCTGATCTACGCGCGGTGGCACGGAGTGGCGTGGCAGATCGCGACGGTGGACCAGAGCGCGGATGTGGGGCGCTATGCATCCCTCGCGCTCGATGGAGCAGGATTCCCGCGAATCGCATACTACGACGAAGCAAACGGCGAGCTGAAGTACGCGGACTGGCTTGGCACGAGCTGGCGGACCCAAGTTGTGGACAGCGCGGGCGATGTGGGGAAGTACGCAGCTCTGGCCCTTGATCGTAGCGGGAGCCCTCACGTAGCGTACCTCGACAACAAGGCGCTCGACCTGAAGTACGCTTTCTGGGATGGAGCAGAATGGCAGGTGCAGACGGTGGATGGCGGCGGCAGGGTGGGGCTGTACGCTTCCATCGCGCTCGACGGCCACGATAATCCGCGCATAGCATACTACGACGAGAGCCAAGCGACCCTGAAGCTGGCCACTTGGGACGGCAGGGCCTGGTCCATCCAGACGGTGGACCGGGCAGGGGATGTTGGCAGACACGCGTCGCTGGCAGCGGACTCCCGAGGCCTGTTGCAGGTCGCATACTGCGAACATCTAGGGCCGGCCTGGCCGGGGGTCATTCGCAACGCTGGTCTTGCCGTTCTGGCGATGGTGCTTGTTCCGATACTAGCTTCGCGCTTCATGCGAGCGCTGTATGGGTTGGATAGCCTGAGCGATGCCTACGCCCATTTGCACAGGAGCGTGTTTGGGTTGAGCGGCGTGCGCCCGCTGTTGCTCGTACGCGAGGGGCGATTGGCCACGGACGGTGACGAGCCAGCGGCTCGCTTGGGGGGGCCGAGCAACCTGATCGCCTACAACGATAGTGCGGTGGTCGCGGAGCAGGGGGGGCGCTTGACGCGCGTGCTCGGCCCAGGTGTCCATCGGCTTAGGGCTTTCGAGAGGGTCTGGGTGAGCGTAGACTTGCGACCCCAGAGTCGACGGTTCCGCCTCCTGGCGATGACTGTTGAGGGCATCTGGGTAGCGTGCAAGGGCGAGGTGGCGTTCAGGATCCTAGGCGGCTCCAAGGCACCGACCGACAAGATGCCGTATCCCTACACGGATAAGGCTGTGGTCAGGGCGGCGATGGCTACTTGGGTCCGGGAGGCTGGCGACGATATTGAACCGGACTCCGAGCCGTGGAAGGTGAAATGGCCGGCCCGCATTGTCGGAGGGGAAAAGGGCGGCCCGTCCGCCTTGGACAGACCGTCCATCACCGAGGGCGCACGCAAATCCCCAGGCGTTGTCGGGCTCACGGAAAGGATGTTGCGCGACCTGATCAGCCGGTATCGGCTCGACGACCTTGTCGTGCCACAGCGACCGGGCTCACGTCAACCGCGTCAGGTGATCCGCGACGAGTTGACCAGGCGGCTTCGGCCCGCGGCGGCAAGTGTGGGCGTCGAGATCATCAGAGTCGAGCTGGACGAATTCGAGGTGGACGAGAGAGTCTCGGATCAATGGATCAAGGCGTGGCAGGCGGAATGGCAGCGGGATGCGATGTTTGTCCAGGCCGAGGGGGAGGCGCAGTTGGCGACCATCGACGCCGCCCAGACACGGGCTCAGGTTCAGATGATCCGCACGCTGGTGGAAAGGCTGCAACCGCTAGTCAAGGTACGGGAGCAGGCGGCGGTATACGAGGTTGCTGTCCGGCTAGTCGAGACTCTTCGCTGGATGTCGTTCGATCCGGTAACCCGAGCCTTCCTCCCTCCGGAAGCTCTCCAATCGCTGCAGGAACTGGAAGACAGTCTGTCAACCGGGCAGGCGCACGCCCAACCGGGTGCGAAATGACCCCTCTGGACGGGCGCGAGGCCGCCGTCGTCCTCAGAACGGCCAGCCTGACCGCTACTTGATGACGAATTGCGCAATACCCTCCAGGCGCGTCTCGATGAACACGCGGATCTCGTAGTTCCCCAGTTGCCACCCTGCTATCGGCTGACAGGTGACGGAGGTCTGGCCCTGCTCTCCCCAGACTCGGCCCTCCACAAGATCCCAAAGCCAGGTTCCGGAACACACCTCCAAGAGTTCACCCTCCTGATACCACGCGACAGTCACGGGCACCCCCGCATCCATTCCTTCGTGCTGAAAGAACAGATATACGAGATGATGACCCGGAGGGAACTCCTTGCCAGGATCCACGGGGAGGCCGTCGGCATCCACCTGGGTGGCGAGCGCCAGCAACTGAATACGCGAGTCTTCGCGGGCCGGCAGCGCCGATGGGATGGGTGTCAGCGCCGTGTCTGGAGGGCGAACGGTCGGCGTCGGCGTCGGTATTGGCGGAGGCGTCGCTGTGGGTCGTCGGGTCGGTGTTATCGTGGGTATCTGGGGCGGCGTCGCCGTTGGCCGTCGTGTAGCGGTGGGTGTGGTTATGGGTGTCTCAGATGGCACCGGCACGGGCGTAGGGGTCGGCGTGGACGTCAGGAGCGGCGTAACCGTAGGAGGGCTCGGAAGGACGTAGGCCACGAATGAAGGAACGAGGAGCAAGACAATGGCCACAGACGGCAGCACCGCGGACACCAAGAGCCACCGTGTGGCGCGGCTGAACGCAGCACGGCGCACCGCGTAGTATGCAGCACGGCGCGCCTTCGTGAACTCGGCCAGTGCCAGCCCGATGGGGATCAGTGTGAGTGCGAACAGCAGGTACGCCAGCCAACGCACGAATACTAGCACTTGAGCGCTCAACTCTTTGCTGCCTCAGCGGTCAGGATCAGAGGGCCGTCGAAATCGCTGATACTCTATCACAGAATCCAGGTTCTGCCCAGCGGGCACAGCCGGATACGGATCGGCTACAGGTTGTCCTTGATTGCCTGGGCCACCTGGAGAGGCACGTGGGGCACGGCGGCAAGCTGCTCGACGGTGGCTAGCCGAATCGCGTCAAGCGAACCGAAGGCCATGAGGAGCGCTTTGCGGCGCGCGGGACCGACGCCGGGGACGCTGTCGAGCTGCGATGCGACTCCCGCTCTGCGCCGCCGTGTCCGATGGTGGGCGATCGCGAAACGGTGAGCCTCGTCTCGAATGCGTTGCAGAAGGAAGAGCCCCTGCGACTGCCGGGGCAAGATGACAGGGCCGGCACGCCCGGGCCGATAGACCTCTTCGTTGGCTTTGGCAAGGGCCGCGACAGGCACTCTGTCCCGCAATCCGAACGCCTCGAGCACGTCGACGGCGACGCCCAGTTGACCTCTACCGCCATCCACGATGAGCAGGTCGGGCAGTATTGCCCAGTCTCTGGCGTTGCGGGTACCCAACACCTCCTCCGACGTTGCCAGCTTCCAGCGTCCAAAGCGTCGCTCGAGCACCTCGCGCATGCTCGCGTAGTCGTCGCTGCTCTCCACCTTGCGAACGACAAACTGCCTGTAGGCGGACTTGCGCGCCACAGCGTGCACAAATACGACCATACTACCGACGATGTCGGTGCCCTGGGTGGTCGAGATGTCGTAGCACTCCATCCGCACGGGAGGCTTGGGGAGATCCAGAGACTCCTTCAGTTGAGCGAGTGCCTGCTCGTGTTTGTGGGCATCCGCCTGCCACTGAGCGCGCAGAGCCGCCAGTGTCTCGGCAGCGTTCTCGGCAGCCATATCGACAAGGCCTCTCTTGTGTCCTCGCTTCGGCACACGAAGCGTGACCTTCGTGCCCCGTTTCCGCTTCAGCCACTGTTCGATGATCAGCGCTTCCTCAAGCTGCTCCTGCAGCAGCACCTCGGGCGGGACGTAGGCAGCCTCCTTGTAGAACTGCTTGATGAAAGCGGCGAGGACGCCGCGGGCATCCTCATTCTCGGCTCCCTCCAACACGAAGTACTCTCGCCCCAACAGCTTGCCGCCTCGGATGAAGAAGACCTCCACGCAGGCGTCACCATCTTGGCGCGCAAATGCGACCACATCCTGATCAGCGCCGAGCGTCGAGACGACCTTCTGCTGCTCGACAACGATCCGGACCGCTCGGAGCTGGTCGCGCAGGATAGAGGCGCGTTCATAGTTCCATTCCTCGGCGGCGGCTGCCATTTGTGCCTCCAGGTTCGCGACTACTTCGTCGCTGCGGCCCTGCAGGAACTGAACCAGACCTCGGATCATCGTCCGGTACTCGTCGTTTGTGACGGCGCCGATGCAGGGACCCAGGCACAGCCTGATGTCGTAGTAGAGACACGGACGGCGATCCTGTCCGTCGATCTCGCGGTTGCACGTCAGGAATGGGAATGATCTGCGCAGCATATCGAGCGTCCGGTGAACGGCAGAGGCCGACGTGTAGGGACCGAAGTAACGGCTACCATCCTGCTCCATGCGGCGCGTGATGAAGACCTTGGGAAACAGATCTGCCCAAGTGACCTTGATATACGGATAGCGCTTGTCGTCCTTGAGCCGCACATTGTAGCGGGGACGGTGCTGCTTGATGAGGTTGGCCTCAAGGATGAGGGCTTCCAGTTCCGAGTCGGTGACGATGAACTCCAGGTCCGCAACCTCGTCTACGATGGCGCGCACCTTGGGGTTCTCCCAGGCGGAGGCGTGGAAATAGGAGCGCACGCGGCTGCGCAGATCGACGGCCTTGCCGACGTAGATGACGGTCGCGGCAGCATCGCGCATCAGGTACACCCCTGGCCTGCGCGGAAGCGTCTCCAGTTGCGTCTGGACGTGTTCCGAGAACTTCACGGCCTGTCTCCCGGGAATCGCACCTGACAAGTCAGGGAGGGGTGACCCTCGCCTGCGTGAGAACGATGTGGTCTGCGAGCATCTGTCCGCCAGGAGGTATCACCGGCAAGTGATGGATCTCCGCTTCGTCGAGCCAGTAGACCGCCACGCGTACGTCGTACACGCCGCTCGCTGCATCTGCAGAGATTGCCAGCCTCCTCGGGTCAACGACGATCTCCCCGGGGTCCCAGGATGTCGTCGGGGCGGCGCCGTCTTGGGGCCAACTGTCGTGCTGCGCCGCCTTCGATTGTTGGGAGTCAACCAACTGCGCCGAAACTGTGTAGTCGACGGTCATCGGGCGCAGGGCCTTCCAGTATAGCGTTAGGGTAATCTCCTCGCCGGGAGCAGCGACTCGCCGGTCAAGATCGTATCCGACGAGCGCCATGCGGTCCCCGAAGCTCACCCAGATCGGATTCGGGATCTGTCCGCCACGCGCCTGGATGTCGATTCGTCCGAAGCGGACGTGGTCGCCGATGATTGCCCCGTCGCGATCCACGGCCGTAAGCCGCGCGCCGCTCTGGGGCTCAAACACACCAACCTCGATTCGGGCCTGGTCGGGGGTGTACGCGGTAGCGGGCAACTGCAGCACATAGCGATCCGCCCAGCGGAAACCTGGCTCCAGCGAGGTAGACGATAGCAACCCGAGGCCAGGGAAGGTGTCCCGCTGAGCCACAAGAAGGTCACCCTCTCCTAACAGGTGCACGAACACGGTGTGGTCCGCAGACGCGGGTGCGAGTGCCTCCCAGTACAAGGTGACGGGAAGCAGGCCGCCGGGCTGCACCGCCTGTGCCCCTACTTCGTACCCCAGCAGGCGCATCGTGGGTTGGACGTCGGCGCCGTCCTGAGTCGGCGCGCCGAAGTCGATGTGCAGGGGCTCGGGAATTGCCGCCACTCCCGCTGCGGTCAACGGATCGGGCAGCGCGTACGCCGGCGTGATCCAGGCGAACGGGGCGTACGTGGCAAGGGCGAACAGGAACAGGACGATCGACGCCAGGACCCATCGACCCCAAAGGCGGGGCACCCACGCCGTCAGCCCAAGTGCCAGCAGCATCGACCAGACCGGAATCGCTGAGAATATCAGCCGGCCCTGAGAGGACCACGTGACCGACGCCCACCTAGACCAGGGAACCAAGACACCGAGGCCCCAGAGTAGGCAGAACAGGAAAGGCACGTAGCGGATTCTGCTCAGCCTGGGCGGAGGCACCGGGCGCCCAGGCCGACCGCGGAGAAGCCGTACCAACCATCGCACTAGCTCGACAGCCAGACCGGCCGCGCTGATGACGGCAAGCCAACTCAGAATCTGATAGGCCCAGTCGGGCATCGGGACATTCAGCCCGCCAAAGTTGCCCCAATAGCCGGCGGCAAAGCTGAAGCGTTCGCGCCACAATTGGGCCAGGTCGGCTGGCACGTCCCGCTGGCCGAGAATCTCGATGAAGACATTGAGGCCGGACGGATCGCCGTAAAGCAGCAGGTTTCGCAGGTACCACCACCCGGCCATCAAGAGCATCGGCAGCGACGCCGCAAGTCCGCCGATCACGAACTCTGCCCACGATCGCCGTCGCACCGCTCGGACGGTCACAACGAGGGCCGTGAGCAGGGTCAGTGCCAGCGAACTCGTCTTCGTGAGCGCCGCAAGGCCCAGCACAACGCCCAGCATCAGGTAACGGATGACAGGCACGTTTCTGGCGGCTGACCGCAGACCACTCCTATCACCGTCATCCAACGGAGCAGCGTGCGAGCTGTCATCGGGTCCGCCGGCGCGCCCTGCTGACGAGTCGCTTCTCAAGAGCCGGAGCAGCAGCAGCAGTGCCAGGCTGCTGAGCGGCACAACGAGATTGTCGTTGTTCACGGCGCCGGAGATGAACACGTACATCGGAGTGAAGGCGTGGATTCCGGCCGCGCCGAGGGCGAGACAAGGGCGATCTGGCGCCACCTCGCGCACGATTAGCCAGGTCAGGTAGACGGCGAAGGTGCTCGTCACGACGGAAAGCAGACGCACGAGATGAACTGCCAGAGTGGTGCCGCCCCACGGGAATGCCTCCTGCGTCTGGTTGTGGACGATCAGATTGATGTTGCCATCCGGGGTGGCCACTCCGATGTCGACGTGTGGATTGAGGCGCCGAACGTGATCTATGTCGGACGTGTCGATCCAGGCTGTCGCGAGCGCCCCGACAAAGTAGTACAGGGGGGGCTGGCTGCCCTCCTGCCGCCACGGCCCGACGTTGGCCGGGTCTTGGACCGGAAGAGCCCAGTGATCTGCGATGTGCTTGACCATCGGATAGTGCCATAGCTCGTCGGATGCCTCGAAGGGCGGCACTGCGATGCTGTAAATGGTGGCCAACACAACGAACGCCACCAGAATCGCCATGAGAAGGCTGCGCTCGGTCCGTTTGCTCACGCGCCTAGCTCCGCGAAGAACTCCACCGTCCGCGCCGCGATTCGATCCCAGGTGAACTCCTCCGCCAGGCTCTTCGCGCCCACTGCCAGACGTTCCCGCAATCCTTCGTCCGCCGCCAGCTCCGTGACTGCGTGGGCCAGCGCGGGCACATCCTGAGCCTGAACGAGTAGCGCGTTCTCGTGATCGCGGAGATCAGGCGTTTCGATGGTGGGCCACGTGGTCACGATGGGTCGTCCGTGCGCCAGGCAGGCGTGCAGACTCCCGTGGCGGAGGGATACGCCATCGCGATAGGGCAGCACACTGACGTCCGTGGCGATCAAGCTCGCCGAGACTTCCTCGGGCGAAACGAATCCGGTGCGATGCACGCGGTGCAGGACGCCCCGCCGCTCGATCAGCGCGTCGACGCGGCGCGCATACTCGACGTTGGTCGGATCGGAGGTGCCCGCGCGTCCGCCGATCAGCAGAAGGTGGGCAGGGAGCCCCCGCTCAACGAGCAGCGCCAGCGTCTCGATCAGGTCTTCCCCGCCCTTGCGCTCGTTGAGGAAGCCGAACTATCCAAGTACCAGGTCGCCCGGGCCGATGCCCCACCTGGCCCGCGTGCTGTGTCTGTCGTAGCTCGGGGGGAGGCGCGGCGCGATGTTGCTGCCAATCGGAATACGGACGAGTGGGGTGGCCAGATGGCAACCTGCAAGCCGTGCGTGGTCCTCGCGGTTAGTCAATATCGCGCCGTCAGACCTGCGCGCAAGGGCGAGTACTGCTTGCCAGCGCAGCGGGCCCGCCTTTGGGAAGAGGTAAGGAACCCGAAGATCGTGGAATGTGACGACAATCGGAGGTTTCCCCTGCCCAGTGGACCCCGGAGGCAGCAGGTTGATACCCGGGTGCATGCCGTAGGCTGCCGTCTGGTATTGGATGTCAAACACATCAAGCTGAAGCGGTCCGGCCACCTGCCCGAGCGAGTGCCAGATGCGCCAGCCCCAGTTGGACACGACGCGATGAACCCTCAGGGGGTACAATACTTTCTCCTGACGGGTGGGCGGCCTCTCGCCGGTGATGATGTGCACATCGTGGCCGGCCGCAGCCAAGGCCCGGCCAAGCGCGCGGGTGTAGTCTCCGACGCCGCCCTGATCAGGTGGGTACTCGCCTGTGATCAATCCAATCCGCATGTCGGCAGGTTTCCTACGATATGCGCGCCTGGCCTCAGCCCGGTCCCGAGAACCTGGGAGTAAGCCGCCAGCCGCTGTGCCCGCAGATCTCTCCGGTGGCCAACCAGCCACTTGCTCCCCTCAATCACGATCTGCCAGGCGTCGTTTCCCAGCAGGAAGAAGCGCAGCGTTTCCCCCGCCAGCTTGCCGTGGTGCTTCTGGAAGTAGCGC
>JAUVSX010000057.1 GCA_030596915.1 Chloroflexota bacterium
AGTCGGTTTCGCCAAGGCGGTTGAGCTGGCCACGCCGGAGGAGGCCGTTCGACTCCAGGGGATGCGCGAGCGGCTGACCGATCGTCTGCTCGAAATTCCTCACACGCGTGTCAACGGCCACCCGACCTTGAGACTGCCTCACAACGCCAACCTCTCATTCCGCTTCGTCGAGGGGGAGTCGCTGTTGTTGCATCTAGACATGCGCGGCTACGCCGTCAGCACCGGGTCTGCCTGTTTCAGCCGCTCGCTGGAGGCCAGTCACGTCATAATGGGGATTGGGGGCAATCACGAGCGCGCGCACGGATCAGTTCGCCTCACCGTTGGCCGATTCAATGACGACAGCGATGTGGACGGTATCGCAGAAGCGCTAGCGGAGGTTGTCGCGGAGCTGCGGCGTATCAGCCCGCTGGGAAAAGGATAGGTCGTAACAGCAGGAGGAGGTGGCACAATGCCATTACCGTATAGTGAGCTAGTGATGGAGCACTTCAAGCACCCGCAGAACGTGGGCCGCATCGAGGATGCCGATGCCAAGGCTACGGAGGGCAGCCCGGCCTGCGGAGACATGGTGTGCGTGTATCTCAAAGTCGATTCGGAGACCCAACGGATTGAGGACATCAAGTTCGAGTCGTATGGGTGTGCGTCCAACATCGCGACGGGATCCATCATCACGGAGTTGGCCAAGGGGAAGACGCTGGAGGAGGCGAAGGAGCTTACGTGGAAACAGGCGTCCGATGCGCTCGGTGGACTGCCGCCGATCAAGACCCACTGCTCTGTGCTGGCCATCGACGGGCTACGCGCTGCGATCGAGAACTACGAGGAGCGGCACGGCCTGGTCACGGAGAGGGTGCCCACGACGATCGATGTGGTGCGCAAGCGACTCAAGAGGGTGATGAACCCGGTCGTGGGGCTCGACCTGGTGCGGACCAAACTGGTTACAGACATCGAGCTTTCAAATGGGTCGGTGCGCGTGGCTCTCGACCTGCCGGCCGATCATCAGTTCGCCAACAACATGCGCGAAGAGATTGTTGAGAAGATCGAGCCGTTGTGGGACGTCGACGAAGTAGTGGTCGAGTTTACTGACTGAGGAGGCAATGGGATGACTGAGATCAAGGTGGACGTCAACGAGGCAGCCTGCCCACTAGGCGAGATTCGGGTGGACTGCAAGGGGCAAACGTGCCCGGTGCCCCTTGTCGAGACCCGCAAGGCGCTACGGCGCGCCAAGCCGGGCGACATCGTCATCGTGACTGGCACGCATCCCTCATCTATGAAGGAGATTCCGATGGCCGTCGAGGCCTTGGGTCTCGAACTGGTCAGCGTTGAGGGCGTGGAGAGAGACTGGACGATCCGAATCCGGCGCTAGGGGAGGCGAGATGGCGGACAAGGTGACGATCGTCGCCCACAGCGGCGATATGGACAAACTCTACAGCGCTCTGATCATCGCCAACGGCGCGCTCTCGATGGGCGCGGAGGCCTCGATCTGCGGCACCTTCGGGGGTCTCGAGCGCCTCAAGAAGGGCGGCCTGGAGAAGGGACCGCTCTCGAAGATGCATATGCTGGGCTTGGGGAAGTGGATGATCAGGCGGCGCATGAGGAAGCAGAACGTCGCCTCCCTCGAGCGCATGATCCAGGACTTCAAGGAGTTGGGCGGCAAGATCTTGGCCTGCGATATGACGATGGACATCATGGGCATCAGCGCGGAAGATCTGCGCCAGGACCTGATCGAGGAGTATTGCAGCGTGGGAACCTATTGGATGGAGGCCCGCGGATCCGGGGTTACGCTATTCATCTAGGAGAGAAAGTCGAGGGGCCAGTGGACCAGTTGCACGGATGGTCCGTGTCTCTGGTGCGTGCTTTGGACGGTCCCTCTATTGGACGTCAGGGACCTGGTGAAAGGCACTAGCCTGCATCAAGACGGCCGCCCCGCGCGGTTGGCAGTGGGCCGGCCGTCCACGCTGCCACACCCTCACGTGTGCTCAGGGTTGCGTGCGCGGGTGTCCGGGCGGTACGTGCACCTTCTTCGCCGCGCCTTTCCGACCGCGATCGATCCAGACCTCACGCCACTGTTCGGGTTGTCTCGGGAATAGCCTGCCCTGCAGCGGAATCACCCTCAGCCACCTCTCGGAACCGCGTGACACTGAGGCCCCTCCCACCAAGGATCTGTGCACCGCTCAACCAGCTTTGTCCCTGTCGGCCTTGCCGGTATACTGGTCGCCACTCCCCGGAGGTGATCCACCATGTTGACCGGCTCCCGTTGGCCGCTACGACGGTCTGATCGTGATATCCTGCGTGCGCTCGCCGAGCGCAAACGGGCTATGGCCGCCGACCCCATCATGGAGGAGAGGCGCCAGCTTTGGCTTCGCCACGCGTCCCTCGCGGGTGACCGGCCGATGATACTGGCTGAGACCCAAGGCGTCCTCGACGAGGTGGTGCCCGTGTCCGACCTGGAGTGCAAGGAAGATTGGGCCAGGGAGCTGGAGCGCCAACTTCGGGCACTGGTCTTCCAGCACGAAGTGGTGAGGGATGACTACGTCGTCGAGCCGTGGATCAACTGCAACTGGTTCGTGACGTTGGGGAACTACGGCGTCGCGGTTGACAAGCTACGGGGCGATAACGCCGGCAGGATGAGCAGCTACATCTGGGATCCTCCGGTCAGGGACCTGGACAGGGACCTGGAGCAACTCAGCCATCGCACCCCGTCCGTCGATCGCGGTCGCACGTTGGCCTGGAAGGAGCTGCTGGAGGAGATCTTCGACGGCATCTTGCCCGTTCGCATCCGCGGCTCGTTCTACTGGACGATGGGTCTGACCTGGCGAGCCATTGAGCTGATTGGTCTGGAGCAGTTGATGCTCGCGATGGTCGACAACCCTGCGGGGCTACACCGGTTGATGGCGTTCCTGCGTGATGACCATCACGCCCTCATCGACTGGCTCGAGAGTGAGGGCTTGTACTCCCTGAACAATGAGAATGACTACGTCGGATCCGGGACCGTGGGCTATACGGCAGAGCTGCCACACGAGGGGTTTCAGTCCGACGGGGCGGTGCGCGCCCGAGATCTGTGGGTGCTCTCCGAGTCGCAAGAGACGGTTGGCGTCTCGCCCGGGATGTTCGAGGAGTTCGTCCTCCAGTACCAGCTCCCGCTGATTGAGCGGTTTGGCCTGTGCTACTACGGGTGCTGCGAGCCCGTGCATCTGCGCTGGCCGATTCTGCAGCACATCCCTAACCTGCGCCGCGTGTCCGTGTCGCCCTGGTGTGACCAGGCGTACATGGCGCAGCACTTGGGACGAGAAACCATCTTCTGCCGCAAACCTCACCCCGGGCTGGTAAGCACCGCGTCGTGGGACGAAGATGCCATCAGGGAGGACCTGCGCCAGACTGCGACTCTCGCCAAAGACTGCAACCTGGAGATCGTGCTGAAGGACGTGCACACACTCGCGAACCAGCCCGAGCGGCTCGGACGTTGGGTGGCGTTGGCACGCGAAGCCTGCAACGCAAACGGGTGAGCATCGCTCTTGCTCGGTGTGTGTTCCAGTTTGGGGATGATACTCGGCCGGTCCACACGTATGGCTGTCGATTCGCGTGCATCTTCAGGGACTGGGCGACGCAGGGTCGCAGCGCGGCGCAGGATCACCGGTTCGCACTCGGTACTGGCCCGAAGGCGGAAATGCACCGCTCTGCTTGACAAGTCCCATGAGGGCATGTATAATGGCAATCGTCACTCTGAGGGCGCTGCCCAAGCGGCAACGAGCCACCACCTTTAATCGGGAATCGGACAGGGACCTAGCGGTCGGCAAGCGGCGATGCCGGAATCGTCTGCGCGACCTGCTCCCTGTCCGTGTTTTGTACACCGCACGTGTCCTGCGATGATGGCGCGCTAGTTCCGGCCCAATGCCTGGCCCAACAGCTTGGGTCAGGGGTGGCTTGAGGGGCGTCCAGCGGTCGAGCTGTCTGCATAATGTGAACTGCGCGTCCGTGTTATGAACGATCGTGAACGAGGAGGAGTGTGTGGAGACGATCCTACAGAGCGCTCGCGGCACCGTCGTGATCGGCCCTGACAGGCCCACCGTCCTGATTGGCGAGCGCATCAACCCTACCGGCAAGAAAAGGCTGGCATCTGCGCTGGCCGAGGGCAACCTGGAGGTCGTGCGGGCTGAGGCGTTGGCTCAGGTGGAAGCCGGCGCCGACGTGCTGGACGTGAACGTTGGCGCCGCCGGCGTCGACGAGCTGGAGGTCCTGCCCAGGGCGGTGCGGTTGGTGATGGAGACCGTCGACGTGCCGGTGTGCATCGACACTGCCAATGTGCAGGCACTGAGGGCAGCTCTTGCTATGCATCAGGAACTGGCGCCAGAGGGCAAGCCGCTCGTCAATTCGGTCAATGGCGAGGAGGGTCGTCTGGCGGCGGTGCTGCCTCTGGTGGCAGAGTATGGCGCTGCTGTGATCGGGTTGACGATGGATGACAACGGCATCCCCGGAACTGCCGAGGAACGTCTTGCGATTGCCCGTATGATCGTCCAGCGTGCCGAAGCAGCGGGTATCCCCCGCGAGGACGTTGTTGTTGACTGCCTTTCGCTCACGGTTGGGGCCGAGACGCAGGCAGCCATAGTCACGCTCGACGCGATTCGAATGGTGCGTGCGGAACTCGGGGCCAACATGACGCTTGGGGCCAGCAATGTCTCCTTCGGTCTGCCGGCGCGGGAGGTGGTCAACTGGGCCTTCCTCGCGATGGTCATCCAGGTTGGCGTCAACTGCCCCATCGTGGATGCGGCGAAGGTGCGTCCGGCGATCCTGGCAGCGGATCTGCTGTTGGCCCGCGACGAGTACGCGATGCGCTATATCAAGGACCACAGGAGGCGAGCGAAGCAGACGGCACAATAGCAGGGATGATCACGGGAGTGGGTCGGATCCACAGTCTGGGATCGGCGGTGAAGGGGTGTCCGGGATAGCCGAACTTGGCGCCAGGACGCTCACTGCACCAATTACACCTAGGAGGTCAGAGAAAGATGTCAGACACATTGCAACTGCTTTCCGAGAAACTGTACGACGGGAACGCACCGGAGACCGCCGCGCTTGTCCAGCAGGCCCTCGACGAGGGTATGGGCCCAGGCGAGGTCCTCACCGGAGGACTCGTCGTCGGAATGGACGCCGTCGGCCGAGACTTCAAGGCCGGCGAGCTTTTCGTACCTGAGGTGCTCATTGCAGCTCGGGCGATGCACGCGGGGATGGACATCCTCAAGCCGTTGCTTGCCGAGGCCGATGTACCGAGCGCCGGCAAGTACGCTGTTGGCACGGTCAAGGGCGACCTGCACGACATCGGCACGAACTTGGTCCGCATGATGATCGAGGGCGGCGGTTTTGAGGTCATCGATCTGGGTGTGGACGTGAGCCCTCAGGGCTTCGTCGATGCTGTGCGCGAGAATCAACCCGACATCATCGGCCTGAGCGCGCTACTGACGACGACGATGACGAACATGAAGGGCGTTATCGAGGCGCTGGAAGAGGCCGGCCTGCGCGGTTCGGTCAAGATTATGATCGGCGGCGCGCCTGTGACCGACGCCTACGCCAAAGAGATTGGCGCCGACGGCTACGCGGCCGACGCCGCGACGGCCGTGGACGTCGCGCGCGAGCTGATGGGCTAGGTCAGAACTTAGAGGTTTCCGATTAGGACGAAGGAGCGGGACGAGCCAAGCATCCTTGGCTCGTCCCGCTGATCCCGTCCCCCGCGCATGGCGGGGGATGCGAGCCTCCGTCTGTCCTGGGTGCGGGGCTGACTACGCGGTCAGCCCCGCGACTGTGTCTGCGTCCAGCCTCCCGACCAGAGCTATGAGCAGGCGCAGCGCTCGGTCGTAGTCGTCGCGGTGGATGATGCTGGCGTGGCTGTGGATGTGGCGTGCCGGCACCGTCAAGACGACAGTCGGCACGCCGGTGTGGTGCAGATGAATCTGTGATCCATCCGTCGCGCCGCCTGGCATTGCCGAAAACTGAAGTGGGATTTCCAGCTCTCGGGCCGTCTCGATGACCAGGTCGCGCAGCGCCAAGTTGGGGATCATCCGGGCGTCCAACAGGATCATTCCTGGCCCCGCGCCCAACTTGACGGCCGATTCCTCGGGCTTGATCCCTGGCACGTCGCCGCAGATGTCCGACTCGAGAATGATCGCCACATCTGGATCGACCAGCTCGGCGGTCGTCTTGGCGCCGCGCGTTCCCACCTCCTCCATAACCGTGGCAACACCGAAAATGATGTTGGGGTGGCGGGCCTCCGAGAAGTGGCGCAGCACATCGATCGTCAGGGCAACGCCCACGCGATCGTCCCACGCCTTGCTCATATAGGCCTTGCCGCCGGCCAGCACCTGAAACGAAGCGGCTGGCACGACGGGGTCCCCCAGGCGCACGCCGGCTTTCTCCACCTCCTCCCTCGAGGAGGCGCCGATGTCGATGTACATGTCCTTCTTCTTCACCAGCTTGTCACGCTCGTCCGACGGGAGCAGATGGGGCGGCTTGGCGCCGATAACCCCTGGCAAGTCTCCCTTGTGCGTCTTCACCACAACCTGCTGGCCGAGCAGCACCTGGTCCCACCAACCGCCAAGGGGAAGGAACCTCAGGAAGCCATCGTCCGAGATGTAGTGCACCATGAAGCCAATCTCGTCCATATGGGCTGCTAGCATCACTCGTGGTCCAGCGTCACCCTGGCGACAGACCAGGCTGCCAATACGGTCCTTTTCGATCTGGCCAAGCGGCTCTAGATAGCCGCGCACGAGGGCTCGCACCTCGTGCTCGTAGCCCGGCACGCCGTGTGCTTCGGTAAGTTCCTGGAGAAGTTGCTGCGTTTGGTCCATTCGTTTCCTCCTGGGGTCGTGATGGTCCGGTCTGTGGCGGCGGCATGATACCGGACGGGGAGGATTCTGTCCACCCATCTGCACCCAGGACGAGATCGGCTTCGTCGCAGATGTCTCCCAACACCTGGTAGCGTCCGTTGGTGCAAGAGCACGAGACCACTTGCCGCGCCGACGCTGCTGCCAGCCCGACAGTCCTGCGCGTGGAGCGGCGGGGGATCGGCCCCAAACTGGAACATATCTCAAGGTGACGCCCGACTTGACGGAATCGCGAGAGGGTGGTACACTCGCGCGAGATTGCACGCCGTAGGCATCCAATGAATCGATCCACCTGCCCTGGTACCACTAGGCCCTGTCAACCGAGGAGGCTACTCTCGGGGGTCGGGGTTGTGCCGTTAGCTTAGGGCAGCGCACCCGTTTCACCTAACAGCCTCCGCTTCCGGAGGCTGTTTTTGCTAGTTGGGTGTCTGATGGAGCCATTTGTCAGGCGTGCTTGCGGGCGGCCGGGTGGGATGACAGGCTTGCGCCCGGCGGCGCCCGTGAGTCAGGGTTAGGCAAGGAGGAGGAGGTCGCGATGAATCTGAGAACACCGAACGCCAATGAGGCAACGGGGACCGTCAACCGGTCCAGGAGCGTCGTCCCGATGTCAGGCATCTGCACGGCCTGTATCGACGGCTGCAGGGGCGGGTGCGAGGCCTTTGTGTCCTCGTTCAGGGGGCGCGAGTTGTTGTATCCGCAGCGCTACGGTGATATGACGGCGGGCGCGGACAAGAACTACCCCCTGGACTACTCTCACCTGAACATCCAGGGCTACGCGGTGGGGGCTCGCGGGTTACCCCACGGGGTCGAGGGGAACCCCGATACAGCTATCTTCCCCAACGTGAGGACCGAGACTGAGTATGGGTGGGAGAGGAAGGTGAGAATGGCGCTGCCCATCTTCACCGGCGCCCTCGGGTCCACAGAGATCGCCCGGAAGAACTGGGAGCACTTCGCCATAGGCGCCGCCATCGCGGGCATTACGCTCGTCTGTGGCGAGAACGTCTGCGGCATCGATCCCGGGCTCGAGCTCGATGCCAATGGCAAGATCAGCTCATCGCCGGAGATGGACCGCCGGGTCGAGGTCTACCGGCGCTTCCACGACGACGGACTTGGCGAACTGCTGGTCCAGATGAACGTTGAGGATACTCGGCTCGGCGTGGCGGAGTACGTTCTCGAGAAGCACGGTCTAGAGACGATCGAGCTGAAGTGGGGCCAGGGCGCCAAGTGCATCGGAGGCGAAATCAAGGTTAAGTCGCTCGAGGGCGCTCTCGAGCTGCAACGAAGGGGATACATTGTCCTGCCGGATCCTTCGCGCAGCGACGTGCAGGATGCGTACAGAGAGGGGGCAATAACGGAGTTCGAGCGGCATTCCCGCCTCGGATTCGTCACGCCGGAGTCGTTCCTCGCAGAGGTCGAGAGGCTGCGAGCGCTCGGCTTCCGGCGAATTACCTTGAAGACGGGCGCCTACTCGGCCGTGGAGCTGGCGATGGCGTTGCGCTACGGCTCCGAGGCTGAGCTCGATCTGATCACGATTGACGGGGCGCCGGGCGGCACCGGGATGAGTCCGTGGCCGATGATGAACGAGTGGGGCATCCCGTCTTTCTATCTGCACTCGCTCGCCTATCAATTCGCGGAGAAACTGACCCGCGAAGGCCGTCGCGTTCCAGATCTTGCCGTTGCCGGAGGGTTCTCCACTGAAGATGGTGTCTTCAAAGCCCTTGCGATGGGCCACCCGTACGTCAAGGCCGTCTGCCTGGGGCGTGTGCTGATGATCCCTGGCATGGTGGGCAAGAACATCGGACAGTGGCTGGAGAGGGGCAAGCTGCCCAAGAGTGTGTCGCAGTATGGCACCAAGGTGGAGGAGATCTTCGTCAGCTACGAGGAGCTGAAGGAGAGGTACGGGGACGCGCTGAAAGAGATACCGCTAGGGGCGGTCGGGGTCTATACGTTCTGCCAGAAGATGAAGGTTGGCCTGCAGCAGATCATGGCCGGGAGCAGGGCCTTCAGGATATCGGCCATTTCGCGCAGGGACCTTATGGCCCTGACGGAGGATGCCGCCAGCGTCTCTGGCATACCCTACCTGATGGATGCCTATCGCGAGGAGGCCGAGGCGATCCTGGAGGGCTCCAGCGTTCAGGAATACACAGTTGGGGACAAGATACCCCTCGGCGATCCCACGGCGATCCTGCGGTTGCTGCGAGATGAGAGCCGCCGCCAGCGCGTCCCGACACTCTCGTAGCCGCGACCGCGCTTCGCAGGGGGGCTGGCAAGAACGGGCTCGCGAGCTGCGCTGGCTTTCCCAGGATGGCGGGCAGCCAGCACGAGATGTGCTGCAAGGCCCGCGCGCTACTAGCTCTGACTGGTGAGGAGGAGAATGATGAATAGTGCAGGACTCGGCTCGAGTCGACATAACGCGCAGTCTGAACCGGTGGAGGGTCTGAACCCGTTCGCCATTGCGCAACGGCAACTGGCGCTAGCCGCCGAGCTCATGGGGCTGGATGAGACCATGCACGAGCTACTCCGCTGGCCAATTCGTGAGTTCCACGTCCGATTTCCCGTGAAGATGGATGACGGCTCGACACAGCTCTTCGAGGGGTTCCGCGTCCAGTATAACGACGCCCGGGGCCCCACGAAGGGGGGGATTCGCTTCCACCCGGCGGGGACCTTCGATACGATCCGCGCGCTGGCCGCCTGGATGACCTGGAAGTGCGCTCTGATGGACCTGCCACTGGGCGGGGGCATGGGCGGTGTTGTCTGCAACCCCAAGGAGTTCTCGCCTGCCGAGCTGGAGCGCTTGAGCCGGGGCTACATCCGCGCTCTATTCCCCTACATCGGCCCGGAGACCGACATCGCGGCTCCAGATGTCTACACGACGCCCCAGATCATGGGCTGGATGAGGGACGAGTACAGCAGGACCGTCGGGTACAACGTTCCCGGGGTGGTGAGTGGCAAGCCACTTCCGCTGGGAGGCTCGCAGGGTCGGCTCGATGCCGGGGCAAGAGGTGGCATGGTCTGCATCCGCGAGGCGGCGCGGCAGATCGGGCTGGGTCTGGGTGACGCCACCGTCGCCATCCAGGGGTACGGCAACGCCGGGAGGTTCGCGCACAAGCTAGTCACCGAGATGCTGGGGGCCACGACAGTCGCAGTGTCCGACTCGATGGGGGCCGTGTATTGTCCTGACGGCCTCGACTTCGACCGGCTTCTCGAGCACAAGCGAGGCACGGGCAGCGTGGTTGGCTACCGCTGCTGCGAGACCTGCCGCGAGATCAGCAACGCGGAACTGCTCGAGCTGGATGTCGATGTACTGATTCCCGCCGCGCTGGAGGGTGCTATCCGGGCCGATAACGCGCCGCGTATCCGGGCCAAGATCGTGGCGGAACTGGCCGATGGGCCGACCACTCCCGATGCTGACGACATCCTGTATCAGAAGGGCGTCTTCGTCATCCCTGACTTCTTGTGCAACGCGGGAGGCGTGACCGTCTCGTACTTCGAGCAGGTCCAGAATGCCTATAGCTACAAGTGGGACCTCGAAGCCGTTCACGAGCGTCTGGACCAGAGGATGAGCTCAGCCTTCAGCGACGTGCAGGAGGTGGCGGCTCAGTACAACATCCACTACCGGATCGCGGCGTATCTCATCGCCGTAGCCCGGGTGGCGGAGGTGTGCCAGCTTCGCGGCTGGGTCTAGAAGGTGCGCCAGCGCGCGACGCGTACCGCCCAGCCCCGCCGTGAACCCCTCCCCTGCCCGCCTGCAGAACGGTACTCCGTTCTGCCAACGCGTCGCTTCGACGCGCCACCACCCCCGAGAGGATCAGCCAATGCCAGCCACCGCCCCACCCACCCGCACAACCGCCAACGCACAATGCGTGTACTCACGCGCGTC
>JAUVSX010000390.1 GCA_030596915.1 Chloroflexota bacterium
CTACTCTCCTTGTGTGATTGTGTGTGGCTTACGAGTGTCCTACGACAGAACAACGGGTAACGCGACTCGGCTTCTTATTCTGATGCACATTCCCCCTTTGTTTGCGGCAATCAGGGGAGACCCCCGCTGCGTCCCGCTTCTCCGACGCTAGTCCGTAGGACGACCGATTGCCACGACGATGCCGGCAGTGACGTTGGCCCTGCCTACGGAGAAGCGACCAGCCCCATGGGACCCAGCAAGACTTGGGATCCAGTGAGGAGATGCTCCTTGTCAACCCAGCCCGGTTGTTTTGGCGATATCTACTATATTAAACCACAAGAAGCTCGGTCTGTCAGGTGCTGAGCCCCACCGATTGGGAAGATCACGCCGCGATGATGGCATTGTGAACATGCCAATGTGCTATTCCAGATCGCGCGCCCTGCCTTCGCGGCACGCCCTTGACCAGCCCGTCCGGCTCCGTATACTCAAGCCAGTGCTGCATCCGAAAACCCGCAAACGAGGTATGGTCGATGGCGAAAGTCACCAAGAAAGCGACGACGGCACTCTATCCGGTACCGGCAGTGCTGGTGAGCTGCGGGACCGGCGCATGGTCCAATATCATCACCCTGGCCTGGGTCGGCACGCTCTGCTCTAACCCACCGCTGATCGGTATCGGCGTTCAGCCCGCCCGGTATTCTCACCGCCTGATCAGGGAGATCGGGGAGTTCGTTATCAACCTGCCTAGCGCAGGCCAAGCCCGGGTGGTGGACTACTGCGGCGTCGTATCCGGCAGAGACGTGGACAAGTGGGCGGCCTGCGGCCTGACACGCGCACCTGCGGTCAAGGTGCGCGTGCCCCTCATCGCCCAGTGCCCGGTCCACATCGAGTGCCGGGTGCGACAGACGCTACCGCTGGGCACGCACGATCTGTTCATCGGCGAGGTGGTTGCCGTGCAGGCGGATGAAACTGTGCTCGACGATCAGGGTGTGCTTGATCTGGACAAGGCCAAGCCGCTGGCCTTCCTGAATGGTGAGTATCGTCGGGTCGGCGAGTTGCTGGGTACGTTTGGTTTCTCGAAGAAGGCAGAGGAAGCCTGAGCGAAACTCCGGTCACTGGGCTTGACTGCTTCTCCACTCGCCCGCGCGCGGCTGTCCTGGGCCGGCTGGAGTCCGGGGTGGCCTCGAGCGATTGGTCGACGCGTCTGAGAGCCTCGTCGATCAAGGCGGACTGGTCCCATACCTCGCTGCGCCACCCGAGCTGCGCCGGATTGATCGCTAGCCCACGCGGTTGGGGCAGCAGCCTCGTCACGCCGTTCCCTCCCTCCGGTCTGTGGCGTCTGACTCGCGTCCGGGTTCCGTGGTTGACTGCTGCGCCGAGTTCGGGTATACTGGTCCTGCATTGGGGGGCGAGGTCGTAGCCGATCCCCTCTTGTTTCTTGGGCTGTCCCCATCAACTGGAGGTAGGATAGTGCGAAGAAGTTTCGGGAGTTCGCCTGGAGGCGAACGGAGTATCTGGTACATTCTGGGCTGGGGTGCGATCGTGATGATTGGCATCGCTCTGGTCTGGTTTGGCTTCTTCGCATCGGGCGGTCGTGACGGTTCGGAGGATGCGGATGCATCACCGACAGTGACAACTGCCGTCGATGGCTATCCGACGGCAGTGCCGACTATGGCGCCTCCCACTCGTCTCCCTACTCAGGCGCAGCCCACGTCTCCCCTGCCGACACCGACGCTTCCAGCGACGGTGACACCGGTTCCCAGCGCGAAGCTCGTGGCGGGAGACAGTGGGGTGAATGTCCGCAGCGGCCCTGGCACGAGCTTCACTCTGCTCGGCTATCTCGATCCGGGCACGTCGGCTGGTATCACCGGCAAGTACGAGGATTGGTTCCAGATCGACTATGAGGGCGGACCCGGTTGGGTATTCGGTGACCTCGTCGCTGCCACGAACACTGACAGCGTGCCGGTGGTGCAGCCGCCAACGGCGCCGACCTCGCGACCCCCGCAAGCAACGACCGTCCCGACGGCTGTCCCGCCAACTGAGGTGCCGGCCCCACCTGCGGACACTCGCGGGATCGTCGTCAACTCGTACTCTGTGAGGAGTGCGCCGGGTCCCTTCGGTGTCGGCGCCGAGATATGGTTCGATCTGAATATCACCAACAAGTCGGGCAATACGATTCAGTTCAACGCCCTCGGCACGTGGGTGGAGCAGACCGGGCAATTCCAGAAGAGCTGGTCATACTCGTCGCGAGCACCTAACCAGAACCTCGTGTGGTCGGACAAGATCCATATCCCGGCTGCCGGCAACTACAACCTCTGGCTGGCGATCGAGTTCTCAGACAGCATGGGCGCGAAACTCAGCGGTCCTATCCCTGGCATCGTCCAGTAGCGGCGGGGGCCGGGGGCAGAGACCACCCGCGCTTGGGCTGATGGGTGTGGGGCCGCCCGCCGCGATGCAAGCCTTCGCCCGCCAGGAAACCCTGAGTGTCCCCTTTCCGTCTTTCAGCCGCCCTTGCACAGGAGCGCTTAGTGGTTCCCGAGGGGGGAAGGGCCAACGCTCGGAGCGTAGCACCGGGCACGTGACTGCGGTCACGCCAGGGCGGCGCGAACGCGCCCCGCTTCTGTGTGGAGCCCCAGGCCGGCAGTGTTTGCCCGAATCAAGGCACAAGCAATCATGAGATTGATCGACCTCGCAGGGGCGCCGGTGGATGCTACGCCGACGCAGAAGACAAACTACCTATACGTCCAGGTTGAGGGGGTCGGCATCGGATTGACCCTGGCGGCCGGCGCCTTCCTGTCCGTGTTCCTGACACGGCTGGGCGCGACCAATTTCCAGGTTGGCCTGTTGACGGCGATGCCGGGCATGACGGGATTCTTTCTCGTGATCGCGGCCGGGCGTTTCCTGCAGACACGCCGCAACATCGTGCCGTGGTTCAGCATCGGACGCCTCCTGAACGCCTTGGCGTATACGGCGACCGGCCTGGTCCCGTTCTTCGTGCCGAGCGAGCGCGTGGTCGTGGCTATCCTTGCGGTCTGGGCCGTTTTCACCATCCCGCAGACTCTGAACGGCATATCCTTCTCGGTCGTGATGAGTGCGGTGGCGGGCCCGCGGGGCCGCTATGCACTGATGAGCCGGCGCTGGTCGATCATGGGCCTGCTGAACGCTACGACGGTTGCCATCGTCGGGCAGGTTCTCGACCGCACACCGTTCCCAATCGACTACCAGGTGATGTTCATCGTGCTGTCGCTCGGCGGGCTGGTTGCCTTCTTCTCAGCGCGCCGCGTGAAGCTGCCTGACTCGAAGCCCGCAGCGCGAGGGCCTCGTGTCTCGCTGCGCCAGGGTGTTGCCGAATACGTGCGCCTGATCCGGCAGAAGCCGGCGTTTGTCTCATTCGCGCTCAAGCGTTTCGTCTTCATCTCCGGCATGCTGCTCGCCGCACCGCTCTTTCCGCTCTACCTGGTGCGCGAGGTGGAGGCGCCGGATTCGTGGATCGGCATCATCAGCACTACACAGATAGCATTCGCGCTCGTGGGCTACTACCTGTGGCCGCGGCTGTCAAGGCAGCGCGGTCCTCGCTTCGTGCTTCTCTGCACAACCTTCGTGATCGCCCTGTATCCGCTCCTGGTTGGATCGACAACACGGGTGGAGCTGATCGTGGTCTTCGCCGCGGTGGCAGGGATCTTCCAGGCTGGGCTCAACCTGGTCTTCTTCGACGAGCTGATGAAGACGGTACCACAGGATCAGGCGCCCACCTTCGTGTCACTCGCCCAGAACCTGCGCTACCTCTCGGTAGTGGTTGGGCCTCTTCTGGGGACCGCTCTGGCCGACCGCATCGGCCTCTCCGGCGGGCTCTACGTCGGCGCGGCGGTCCGCTTCGCAGGATTTCTTCTCTTCGCGCTGGGCCAGGGTGGGGTGGCACGGAGGCGAGCAAACAAGCGTTCGCCCTGATCGCGGGGGTAGGACGATACCGGGCTCCTACGAGCGATTAGCTGCGCCCACTCGCGGCAGCGCC
>JAUVSX010000515.1 GCA_030596915.1 Chloroflexota bacterium
ACCATGCCGATCTGGTCCAGTTCCTGGAAATGATCCCTACCGCGGGCGTCCAGGGGGCTGCACCCACTGATGAGCAACATCGGGCCACCATCCCAGTACGCGTTCGCAAGCCCCGTCAGTGCATTGGTGTGCCCGGGTCCGCTACTCACCGCCACGACGCCAAGGCGACGCGTCATACGACCCCACGTGTCGGCCATGTATGAAGCGGCCTGCTCATTCCGTACATCGACTACTTCCACGCCGAAGTCCTGGCACGCACCCAGGAAGGGATCCAGCCCATTGCCGCACAGCACGAAGACTGTTTCCACTCCTCTGTCCCGCAGTGTTCGCACAACCCATTCCGCGCCGTTCATCCCGACCTCCTTCATGGAGAATGCTAACCTCCAGTATAGCACGCCACCGGCACCGGACAAAGGCACAGCGTGCCGCGCGCTTCGGCCCCCCTGCCCAGCTTTCGAACCCCAGCTCCCCGTGGTAAGATGGGAGTGATCTCGACCGATCTGCAAGCGTGCCGCCACGCTAAGGAGGGCTCCGATAGGGAGGTTTGCCGTGGGCGAACTGCTGCTGGTCCACCACGCCGCTCGACGTGGACACAATCATCCGCCGAGCTCGTTGTCAGCTATCCGCGAGTGTCTCGAGGCCGGCGCCCGCGTCGTTGAGATCGACATCACGCCGCTGGCAGATGGCGACTTCGCGCTTCTGCACGATGGAATGCTCCAGCACGCCACCGACGGCCGGGGAGCTGCCTTCGCGGCAACGAGTGGGCAGGTCCGTCGTCTTCACTACGCCAGCTCAGGCGGGCCGACGGCTGAGCCGGTTGGACTGCTCAGCCAAGCCGTGACACTGATTCGCGACTTCACCCACCTGGAGGAACTGCAGCTCGACCTCAAACCACACACGCCGCTAACGGACACCGTGCTCAAGAGCCTTCTCACACGTGTGGAGCCGGTGAAGCGCACCGTCCGGGTCACGACCGGGGCCGACTGGGCACTGCGCCGCCTGCGGGAGCTTGATGGGGAGCTGGCGCTGGGCTTTGACCCCCTGTTCTATCTGGGGGTCGTGGACGAGGAGTCGCAGGATCCAAGCCTCCCTCCGTTCCGCACCGGCGCCTACGGCTATGCCGATGACCACCCGCTCGGCACGCGCGTGTGGGGTTCCCCGGCCGCCTACCTGACGGCACGGGCCGAGGCTCTCTGCGCTCAGGCGCCCGCCGGAGGCGTGTGGTACCTTGACGCGAGACTCATCGGCTGCGCGATCGATGATGGCTTCGATTGGATCGGATACCTGCACAGACGCGGATGTGAGATTGACGCCTGGACCCTTGATGCGAGCGATCCTCTCCAGCTTGATTCTGCCCGCCGGCTGACTCTCGCTGGTGTCGACCGCATCACAACGAACGACGCCCCGGCCTTGGCCGTGGCCCTGAGTACGGCCCCTGACACCGATGCCGAGCCTGGTCATCGTCGAATCTCCTACTAAGGCGCGGGCACTGCGAGGCTTCCTTGGCCGAGGCTTCCGCGTTGTCGCGTCGATGGGCCACATCCGTGATCTGCCGACCAGGCAGCTTGGCGTCGACGTCGAGAAGCGGTTCCGACCCACCTACCACCTCCGCAAGGGTGGGCGCAAGACCCTCCAGCAGCTCAGGAAGGGAGCCCAGGGCGCCTCCACCGTCATTCTGGCCACGGATCCTGACCGCGAGGGCGAGGCCATTGCGTGGCACGTGACTCAGGCGCTGCGCAAGGACCTGAAGGGAGTGCAGGTCGTCCGCGCTACGTTCCACGAGATAACACCGGAGGCAGTCAGAGCCGCGCTCGAATCGCCGGGCCGGATTGATACCAACCTCGTCAACGCCCAACAGGCGCGACGTGTCCTCGACCGGTTGGTTGGCTACCAGGTCAGTCCCGTGTTGTGGAAGGCCATCAAGGGGCGCAAGGGCCTCTCGGCGGGCCGCGTCCAGACGGTCGTGCTGCGCCTGGTCGTCGAGCGAGACCGTCAGATCGAGGCGTTTGTTCCCCGCGAGTACTGGACGCTCGACGCGGAACTCTCAAAGCCGAATCACGAGCGCCGCTTTCGGGCCCGCCTCGTGCGGATCGGGAAAGAGAAGCCCGAGCTCCGCAACGAAGCCGATGCTCAGAACATTCTCGATGCGCTAGAGGGCGCGGACTACCGCGTCCTGCAGACCAAGCAGCGCCGCAGAACCCGGCGTCCCTACCCACCCTACACGACGAGTTCACTCCAACAGGATGGGGCCAACCGCTTGGGCTGGCCAGCCGCCAAGACCATGCGTGTCGCTCAGCAGCTCTACGAGGGAGTGGGGCTTCCCGGCGAGGGCACGGTCGGCCTGATCACCTATATGCGCACTGATTCCACCCACGTGGCGAAGGGCGCTCAGCAGGAAGCGAGGGACGTCATCGCCCGGTTCTGGGGAGCGGACTACCTGCCCGGGCGCCCGCCGCGGTACCGAACCCGGTCGAAGGTGGCTCAGGAGGCCCACGAGGCGATCCGTCCTACCTCTTCGCTGCGGACACCCCAGAGTCTGCGCCAGCACCTGTCCCAGGACCAGGCACGGCTCTACGAACTGATCTGGCGCCGCTTCATCGCCTCGCAGATGAAGCCCGCCGTCTACAAGGTGACG
>JAUVSX010000059.1 GCA_030596915.1 Chloroflexota bacterium
AATCTGAAGTATAGCACAGGTGAATCTCGGTCGCCAAGAGTCCCCCCGTTGCCTTTCCCGCGGCGCGCAGGGCAAACGGCCCGCGCACTCGGGCAGACGCGCCGAGATCACAGGTCTCACGGTGGGCTATCAGAACCTACGCGACGCGATCCGGAACGCAGGCGACGTGGTCTACAACGAAGACGTCACCGGCAACACGCCAGTCTACCAGACGGTCGGAGAGATTGCAGCGCGCACCCAAGCGCTTGCCGAACGGTCCGTAGTCCAGGCTGGCGGAGCGATCAGGCGAGGAGTCTACCTGGCCCCTCTCAATAGTGACTTCTCCGGCGATTTCTCGCTACAGATCGGTCGGGGAGACAACCTGTTGCCGGTCGAAGAAGCGACGTGTGTGCACGAGCGCGTCAGCCGGCAGACTCCTGAGTTCCATTCGCAGGCGCTCCAGATCCTCGGCCGTGTCCACGTCGTACCACGGGGGGAGTTGGGCCACGCGAAGTCCGAGCGACTCGGCTCGTTCGAGCGTCTGCACCGTTACCCGCTCCGTGCTCCAGTCCACCCCACGGAACAGACCAGAGTGGGGTTGCTTCAGTCCGATGAGGTAATAGCCACCGTCCTCACTGGGCCCTAGCACGACGTCTGCCTGCTTCAACTGTTCCTGGGCCCCCTCCAGATAGACGAGGGGTAGTGTGGGGCCATCGGAGTTGACCGCGAACGCCGCGCGGGACCCGCTCGCCAACAGGGAGGTTAGGACCTTGTTCAGGCAGTCCCCGATGTCGGATCCAGCAACCGGCACCAGGAGCGTGCCCGGCGGACTGATGCGCGCGATGTCGTCGGCAGCTTCGGGAGGGGTGACGGCGATTGCGAGGCGAGCGCTCGCCAGCGCGCCCACGAGCTCGATCGTGTCACGCAACATGGCTTCGTACAGCGCCGCCGCCTCGTGCAGCGTCAGGGGCGGGCTAAGCCGCGTCTTCGTGCGGCCTACCTCAGGACGCTTCGCCATTACCACGTAAACGGGATCTGTGACCCCACTCGCCGCCGTCGGACTCTCCACCGTTAAGCTCCGTCACCGCGCATACCGAAAGATGGTGCGCAGGATGTGGTAAGCTGCAGACACGGTTCCCTTCAGCGTCCCGCTGATCTTCGAACGCCCGGCGGTCCGGGGGTGGTAGCGGACCGGCACTTCAGTCACCCTCCAGCCCGATCTGGCCGCCTTGACAATCATCTCAGTCGGCCAGCCGTACGTCATCTCCACCATCCCCAGCTTCAGAAGCCGTCCACGATCGACAGCGCGAAATGGACCCAGATCCGTGATCGCAAGGCCGTACAGCCGGCGGATCAGCCACGCGGCCAACCAGTTTCCGAACCGCTGTTGAAACGGCATGGCTCCCCGCTCGACCTCCCCGGAAAGCCGGGAGCCAACAACAAGATCCGCATCCCCGGACAGGATCAGTGCGACGACGTCGGGGATCTGGCTCGGATCGTCGGCGCCGTCGGCATCAAGAAACACCAAAGTCTCACACCGGGCCTGAACCACGCCCGTCGCGCAGGCACGACCGTAGCCCCGCTGCGGCTCCTCGATGACACGGGCCCCGCAGCGCTGGGCGATCCCGGCCGTCCCGTCCGTCGATCCGCCGTCGACGACGATTACCTCGTCAGCCGCCCCCGGGGGGATGGCCGCAAGCACCTTCCCGATGCTCGCTGCCTCGTTCAAGGCGGGGATGATAACGGTGACGCCCATTGCGCTGCCAACTGATAGGCGGTGAACAGAATCGGCTGACCGGGGTTACGGGGCCGCCACGTCCGACCAATGCTTGACCACCAATGCGATGATGCCGAGCGCCGTTGCGGCGAGCGTGATCGCCAAGCAGATCCAGGTCTCCGGCCAATTGCCGGGATCGGCGCTCAGTATGCCTAAGGATATGACCATTGTGCCCATGCCCCAGAAGAACCCTGCCCGGGAGATACGCGCGCCCCCATCGCCTCGCACCGCGCCCTCCATCAAGGCTATGGTGAGAAAGCCGATCAACAGCACGTCGTAGACCTTCGTTACCAGATCGGTCTCGTACGTTTTGGCTGGCAAGCGCACGAAGAAGTAGGTGAGCGCGACGTGCGCCAGAAGCAGGTAGGCGAAGCGCAGCAAGTGGCTCTTGAGCCAGAAGCGCAGCCGCCGGCTCGAGGGTGCGAGCAGATCGTCCTTGCGGCCCCGCTCAACGACCATATCGACGATGATAAGCACCGCGAGGATGCCGCCGACAATCGCCGTGACAGAGTGAGGAACCAACTCCATCGATGCGGGGATGATCAGCAGCGACGCAAAGAGCGCCAGAACATCTGACACGAAGCGGCGATTGAAGTACGCCAAGCCCACTGCCAGGAAGGCGAGGGCCTCAGCGTAATTGTGACCCCAGCGGGGATCGTAGACGTATGCCCCATACCACGGACCCACCCACAGTCCGAGCCACAGAGCCCCCATCAGGAACAGGGGCGAGCCGACGTTGACGTACCTGGCGACGATGCGGTCAGCCCAATCCTTCATTGCCCTCCTCCATTCGATCGCAGAAGCGTCTTGTCCGTGACACCGTCGCCAATCCTCCGTGCGGTCCGGTGCTGGGACGGCTCGCTGCGGCTTGTCGACGAGGTCACTCTTGACCATGGTAGTGCGAGGGGCGTCCGCTGTCAATCTGACGCACGAATCTCCAGGCATCCTGCCCAGGAGGCCTTCGACGCGCTGGCGCTAGCGGCCAGTGTGCCTCGCCTCCGGAGAGGAGGCTTGCGCAGGCCCGGACGGCAGAGTAGAATAGATTTCACTCCGGCGGCGGCTCACGCCGCCTGAAGAACAGGAGCCACACCGATGCCTATTACCGCTACCACGGATGTCGAGCAACGCTACGATGAACTCACGGCCCACTTCGTCCACTGGGAGAAGACCAAGGACCTCATCGACCAGATGATCGACTTGATCCTCAACTACCGCCAGAGCGGCCATCCAGGCGGCTCACGCTCGAAGGTGCATGCCCTGCTCGTGCTCCTACTCAGCGGCGCTATGCGGTGGGACATCCGCCATCCCGAGAAGCGCTTCGGCGACCGGTTCATCCTCGGCGCTGGTCACACGATCCCCCTGATCTACTGCACGCTGGCCGTGCTCAACGAGGCGCTGAGGGTCAAGCATCGCCAGACGGGTGACAACCGCTTCGCCGTGCCGAAGGCGGAAGAACGCGCCCTGTGCTGGGAGGACCTGCTCGACTTCCGGCGGCGCGGGGGGCTCTCAGGCCATGCCGAGATGGAGGGCAAGACGCTCTTCCTGAAGTTCAATACGGGACCCTCGGGGCATGGCGGTCCGGCCGCCGTCGGTGAAGCGCTGGCTCTGAAGCGCGCAGGGGCGGAAGGCATCAAGGTGTTCGTCATCGAGGGCGAGGCGGGGCTGACGCCCGGCGGCAACCACGAGGCGATGAACTCAGCCTGGGGATTGGCGCTAGACAACCTGTACTACATCGTCGACTGGAACGACTTCGGCATCGACGATCATTCGGTCAGCAGCGTGACCTTCGGCACTCCGGGCGAGTGGTTCGCCTCTCACGGTTGGCGCGTTTCCGGCACCGAATCCGGCAGCGAGTGGGGGCCTGTGACACGCGCTGTGCTTGAGATGATGCGAGGGGAGAACCCCGACCGCGCGCCGAGTATGACGTGGGTGAAGACACGCAAGGGGCGCGAGTACCTTAAGTACGACAACAAGTCCCACGGCTCGCCCCACGCGCGCAACAGCGAGCTGTTCTGGGAGACCAAGCGGGCCTTCGCAGAGAAGTATGGCGTCGAGTTCGCGAACCGCGGTGGCCCTGCGCCCACGGATCCGGGAGAGATGCGAGACGAATTCGAGGCCAACCTGAGGGCCGTGATCGACGTCATGCACCGCGATCAGGATCTGGTCGATTACCTGGCCACCAGGCTCGTCGAGTTGGGCGAGAGCGTGCCCAAAGAGATACCCACCCTGCGGATTGGGCAACACGGCAATCCCTTCCAGGACAATCGTCTCTACGACTTCGTGAACTATCCCGAGGACCTGTACGTGAAGCCCGGGTCAGCAGTCGCGAACCGTAGGGCACTCGCCAAGTGGGGCGCGTGGGCCAATGCCTTCGGTGCTCGCGAATACGGACGTCCGCTCTTCGTGGCGTGTTCGGCCGACCTGGCCGACTCGACCAACATCAGCGGCTTCGCCAAGCAGTACGGCGACTTCGCAGGTTACGGCTGGTACGAGCGGTATGGCACACCCGAGGGCGTGCTGCTCCCGCAGGAGATCACCGAGTTCGCCAACGCAGGGATAATGGCCGGCGTCGCGACCGTCAACCTTGCTTCGAACCCTGAGGAGGCTTTCGACGGTCTGTGGGGCGCCTGCTCGACGTACGGCTCGTTCTCGTACCTCAAGTACGGCATGCTGCGTCTCTTCAGCCAGCTTGCGCAGGACTCGCAATTGCAGGTCGGCAAGGTCATCTGGGTGGCTGGCCACTCAGGACCCGAGACGGCCGATGACAGTCGTACCCACTTCGGCATCTTCTCGCCGGGCGTGACCCAGCTGTTCCCTGCAGGGGCGATCATCAATCTCTACCCCTGGGAGCACAACGAGGTGCCAGTGTTGCTTGGCGCAGCGCTGAGGCAGAGTGCCCCGCTTGTCGCCCTCCACCTGACGCGCCCACCCGTTGAGATCCCTGACCGCGAAGCTCTGGGAATCCCCTCGCACTTCGAGGCAGCCCGCGGCGCATACGTGCTGCGCGACTACGTACCGGGTCTGCCTCGGGGCGGCACATTGATCGTGCAGGGTACGAGTGCGGTCGCGAGCGTGATCAAGGCGCTACCCGAGTTGAGTTCGCGCAGCCTGAACGTCAAGATTGTCTGCGCGACCAGCCCGCAACTGTTTGCAATCCAGCCCGACGACTACCGCGAGCAGGTGCTCACTCCTGCGGACCGGGTTGATTCGACGGTCATCACGACGCAAGCGCGCTGGCTGATGCACGATTGGCTGTTCAACCAGGTCGCCGAGGAGTACGCGCTCTCGTCGGACTGGGACGACCGCTGGCGCACCGGCGGGACCTTGGCCGAGGTCGTCGAGGAGGCACACCTCTCGCCGCAGTGGGTTCTGCGTGGCATTGACCGCTTCGTGCGCGACCGGAACGTCCGCTTGGGAAGGATGCAGGCCGCGCTCGATGCTGCGCGACGCTGACTGCCTAGCCTGATCGACTATCGCGCGGCGGTCGCCCGCTGGCGCAGCGGCGGTCGCCCGCTGGAGCAGCGGCGATCGCCCGCTGGAGCCGCGGAGGTCGCCCGCAGAAGCAGGGGAGGTGCCCCGCAGAAGCTGCGGAGGGCGCGCGCAGAAGCAGAGGAGATCAAATGACCACCGCCAAGACCGAGCTACCGGAGACGATGCAAGCAGTGATGTGCCACGGGCCGGAGGACTACCGCCTCGAGGAGGTACCGGTGCCCGAGCCCGGGCCCGGCGAGGTGGTCCTACGCGTACTGGGCGTTGGCATCTGCGCCAGTGACGTCAAGTGCTTCAGCGGCGCCCCCCTGTTCTGGGGGGACGACCATCGCGAGGGGTACTGCCAGCCGCCGGTGATCCCGGGACACGAGGCCGTCGGCAAGGTCGTCGCGCTTGGACGCGGCGCCGGTGAGAAACACGGGCTCGCCCTCGGAGACCTCGCTGTCTCCGAGCAGATCGTGCCCTGCTGGGAGTGCCGCTACTGCCGGCGCGGGCAGTACTGGATGTGCGGCAACGGCAACGTGTATGGCTTCCGCCAGGCAACGCCTGGCGCGATGGCGGAATACATGCGCTTCCCAGCCGCTGCCATCGTCTACAAGGTACCCGAGACGCTGAAGCCCGAGCAGGCGATCTACATCGAGCCACTCGCATGCGCCATCCACGCCGTTCAGCGGGCAGAGATCGAGTTCGGCGACACGGTTGTCATCGCTGGTTGCGGCCCGCTGGGGCTGGGAATGGTTGCGGCGGCGCGGCTGAAGAACCCCGGATGCCTCGTTGCCCTCGACCTGGTCGATTCCCGTCTTGCGATAGCGGAGAAAGCGGGCGCCGATGTCGTGCTGAATCCGGGGAAGGGCGATGCCGTCGAGGAGGTGCGCAAGCTGACCGATGGCTACGGCTGCGATGTCTACATTGAGGCCACCGGCAACCCCGCCGGGGTCGAGCAGGGCCTCCAAATGATCCGCGGCCTGGGCACCTTCGTTGAGTTCAGCTTGATGGGCGAGCCGGTGACCGTCGACTGGACCATCATTGGCGACCAGAAGGAGCTCAACATCCACGGCTCCCACCTCAGTCCGTACACGTACCCCGTCGCCATCGACATGCTGGTCAAGGGCCAGGTGCCCGTTGGCGATATCGTGACCCACCAGCTACCGATGTCAGCATACTTGGACGGCATAGAGATGATCCACGGTGGCGGCCATCCGATCAAGGTGATGCTCGTTCCCTGAGTTCTGAGAGGGTGAGACGACGATGGCGATGACTTCGCGAGAACGAATGGTGAGGGCGATCACGGGCGGCGTGCCCGACCGCCTTCCGGTGACTACCCACCACGTGATGCAGTATTTCCTCGATCGCACGATGGGCGGTATCTCGAAGAGAGGCTTCCTCGATCACTTCGGCTTCGACGGCATCCTGTGGACCGTGCCGCACCGCGGCGACCCGGACACGGGTGAGTATCCTGATCCGTCCCAAGGCGAGGTCGGGTTCCTCGAGAGTCAGCGCGTGTCGACCGACGAGTGGCGCATCAAGTGGAAGGAATTGCCGGATCCCGAGTACAGGACAGTCCGCTACACTTTCCTCACGCCGAAGGGCACGCTCTCGATGGTTCTGCAGAGCAATGAGTATACGGCATGGGTGTCCGAATACCTGATCAAGGACAGACGGGACATCGATATCATTGGCGAGTTCGTCACCGCTCCGAAGTGCGACGTCGAGGCCGTCAACCTGGCGGCTGACGAGGTCGGCGATTGGGGCATCGTGCGAGGCCACATCCCCTGCTTCGACATCTTTGGACAGCCCGGAACGTGGCAGGATGCGGCATGTCTCGTCGGCATTGAGAAGCTTATCCTGGCCGCGTACGACGATCCCGCATGGGTCCACCAGTTGCTCGGAATCCTGCATCGGCGCAAGGTGGTCTTCATCCACTCCCTGGAGGGCGCCCGCTATGATATCCTTGAACTCGGTGGGGGTGACGCATCGTCGACGGTTATCTCCCCCAAGCTATTCGAGGAATTCGTCGCGCCGTACGATAGCGAGCTGATCGCCCTTGCACACGAGGCCGGGCAGCGCATCTCATACCACACCTGCGGTGGTATGATGCCAATGCTCGATCTGATCGCCGATATGAATCCCGACGCGATGGAGACGTTCACGCCGCCAGCGATGGGGGGCGACACGGACCTCCGAGAGGCCAAGAACCGCATCGGTGACCGCGTCTGTATGATCGGCGGCTTCGACCAGTTCCACTTTCTAGTCGGTTGCACGCCTGAAGAGACGCGTGCCGAGGTGCGGCGCTGTTTCGAGGAGGCCGGCGAGGGCGGCGGATTCGTGCTGTGCCCCTCAGACCATTTCTTCGACGCCGATCTAGAGCTGCTGTCCGCCTTCGCCGACGAAGCCAGGCGCTGCACATACGGCTAGCGCGGGCGGAGACCGCGTCACCGCACAGGGCGCGGCTGAAGAGCTGAAGAGGCGGCGCCAGTCAGAGACGCCAAGGCGACCGGGGCCGCGCCGTGGCGTTGGGTGCCACCCTGCACGGGCGGCGCTCGTCACGATTGTAGCGGCGGCGCGCCGCGATAGCCCTACCCGAGGTTAGTATGCACGAACCCCAACGAGTACGCATACAGCGCGAGACACTCGAACGCTTCTGCCAACGAGTCTTCGAGGCGCTTGCGCTTTGCGAAGAGGACGCATGGATCGCAGCCGCAGTGCTCGTCGCGGCCGACGCCCGAGGTATCCCCTCTCACGGCGTAGCCCGCCTGCGTCGCTATGTAGACGGTCTGCGGATGGGCCTCATGCGGCCGGACGCGCCTATCGAGACCCTCTCTGATACGCCCACGTCGGTTCTGGTCAACGCTCACGGCGCGATGGGGGCGCCTGTTAGCTATCGAACTATGCGCAGCGTCATCGAGAAGGCAAGGGCGGCGGGTGCCGCCTTTGGATGCGTACGCGATTCGAACCACTTCGGTATCGCGGGCTACTACGCGATGATGGCTCTGCCGGAAGATATGATCGGTTTTGCGATGACGAACAGCGCCCCCCTTGCCGTCCCGACGTTCGGGCGCCACATGATGACGGGGACCAACCCAATCGCCTTCGCCGCGCCAGCGCACGAAGAGAAAGCCTTCGTGCTTGATATGTCCACGACAGTCGTCACCCGTGGCAAGATAGAGGTCTACGACCGCCTGGGAAAGGAGCTCCCAGAGGGATGGGCCGTCGACCCTGAGGGGCGCACGGCCCGCGACGCAGGCTCACTCCTCCAGGCAATGACCGATCGCGTCGGCGGCGGGATTCTCCCGCTGGGCGGGGCGGGGGAGCTCCTCGGGGGCCACAAGGGGTATGGCCTGTCGGTGATGGTCGACATCCTCTGCGGGGTGTTGAGCGGCGGCGCCTTCGGACGCGGATTGTACGACACGGCCACATCGATGGCCCGTGTCGCCCATTTCTTCGGCGCGATCCGTATCGACGCCTTCCGCGATCCGCTGGCTTTCCGCCACGATATGGACGACATGCTCCGGCAGCTTCGCGAGGCTCCCCCGGTCGCGGCGGAAGACCGTGTCTATTTCGCGGGCCAGAAGGAGTTCGAGCGGGAAGCGGAGGCGCTGAGCCAGGGTGTGGCCGTGCTGAGCCAGACGTACGAAGAGATTTGCGCGATCGGCGACGAGCAGGGAGTACCGGCGCCAGAGGCGCTGGGTTGACCCGCCTTCCTCCGCCCCTGGCGCCGGCCGCACAGATCGGCCCCAATCTGCACGTCTTGAACGGCGCCGTCCACACAGGAGTCCTCATTTCCGGGACCAAGGCACTGCTTATTGACTGCTGCGACTCAGTCTCGGTTGGCGCGCTAGCCCGCCTGGGCGTGACCAGTGTCCAGTGGATCCTCTGTACCCAGCACCGCCGCCCTAATGTGACGGGGGCGCGTCCATACATCGAACGCGGAACCAGGCTGGCCGTGCCAGCGAGCGAGCGTCACCTCTTCGAGGATGTCCGCGCCTATTGGTCCGATCCGGCCAACCGCTGGCACATCTATCACCACCAACCAGGACCACAGGTCCTCGCCAGATCGCTGCCCGTCGATCACGCTGTGCTAGACGGCGAAGTCATCGAGTGGGAAGGTTTCTCGATTCGGGTGCTCGATACCGCTGGGACGACGGATGGAAGCGTATCGTACCTCGTCCAGGACGGCGACCGCCGCGTCTGCTTCTCCGGCGACGCCATCTACGGTCCGGGACAGCTATGGGACCTGCACTCACTGCAGAAAGGTACGGGAGATATCCTGGACTATCATGGCTTCTTGGGCAACAAGCGCAAACTGATCCCAAGCCTGCGCAAGCTCGCGAGCTGCGGCGCGGATCTGCTCGTGCCGTCGCACGGCCGCATCATCAACGATCCCACCGGAGCCATCGGGCTCCTTCTCAACCGCCTGGACTCCCTGTGGCGCAACTACACGTCCATCTCCTCCCTCAACCACTACTTCCCCGACTTCTTCGCCGACACGCGCCACGATCCCGTTCGACTGAGACCGGCACCCACGCGAGAGCCCCCGCCTTTCGTGCGTCGCGTCGCCTTCACGAGCTTCGCCCTCATCTCCGAGACAGGCGCGGCATTCCTCATCGATTGCGGCGACAGATCAGTCGTGGAGACACTCCAGGAATGGGTGCGGGGCGGTCAAATCTCAACCGTCGAGGGATGCTGGGTGACCCATTACCACGATGACCACGTCGACGCGCTGGAAGCCGTCCGCAGCACCTTCGGCTGCCCGGTCATCGCCGATGCTCGTCTGGCGGAGATTGTCGAGCACCCGGACCGCTTCTTCCTGCCCTGCATCTCGCCCTACGCGACGACCGTCGACCGGACGACGCGCGACCGCGAAACGTGGCGCTGGCGCGAGTTCGCGATGACCGGGTTCCATTCCCCCGGGCAGTCCTACCACCACGGCGGGCTGCTCGTCGAGGCCACCGGTGGGCGAGTGTTCTTCGCCGGGGATTCCGGCTCTCCGACGGGGATCGACGATCATTGCCCCGCCAACCGCAACTTCCTCGGTGCTGGCCGAGGTTTCCGGCGCTGCATCGGATTGTGGCGCGAGCTGCAGCCTGACTGGATTGTGAACCAACACCAGGAGCTGGCCTTCTCTTTCTCCGACGCGGATCTTGACACTATGGACAGCGTGCTTGCACAACGAGAGAGCCTGCTGTCCGACATGCTGCCCTGGCCGAATCCGAACTTCGGCACCGACGAGAACTGGGTTCGCGCCTACCCATACGAGCAGGAGGTACGGGTAGACACACCTTTCTGGATAGACGTCCAGTTCACGAACCACGGACCCGATCCAGCCGTCGCACAGGCGGCGCCGGCTCTGCCGGATGGCTGGCTGTGGGATGCTCATCGGAGCAGACCCACCGTCACGGTTCCAGGTCAGACGTGC
>JAUVSX010000317.1 GCA_030596915.1 Chloroflexota bacterium
AGAGCAATTGACTACGAAGTCTGGCTTGGTGAAACCGCACAAGCTACAACCGGGTGACAAGGTGGCCGCTATCTCGCTATCCTGGGGAGGTCCGGGCGCGGTTCCTCACCGCTACGAGGTAGGGAAGCAGCAACTAGCGGATGAATTCGGCGTGGTTGTGGTGGAGACGCCCCACGCACTGAGAGACCCCGCCTGGCTCGCGCGCAACCCGCAGGCGAGAGCTGACGACCCCATGGGGGCCTTCGCCGATCCGTCGATCAAGGCGATCATCTCGACCATCGGCGGCGAGGACTCGATTCGCATCCTACCCTACCTGGATCTCGACCTCATCCGCGCCCACCCAAAGGTCTTCCTGGGCTACTCGGATGCGACCGTCACGCACTTGGCCTGCCTCAAGGCCGGGCTCGTCTCCTTCTACGGCCCAGCGCTCATGGCGGGCTTTGGCGAGAACTGCGGCATGTTCCCTTACATGGTCGATTCGGTGCGCAGGACGCTGTTCTCTTCCGACCCTGTCGGAGCGATCGCTCCCAACACCCAAGGTTGGACAGTCGAGCTCCTTGACTGGGCGGAGCCTACGAACCAGTCGCGGCGGCGCAAGCTGAATCCAACCACGGGATGGCAGTTCCTGCAGGGAGAGGGCGCTCGCCGTGGCCACCTGATCGGTGGCTGTCTCGAGGTACTGGACTGGCTACGAGGTACGGGCTTCTGGCCGGGGCGCGACGCGTGGCAGGGCGCGATAATGTTCCTCGAGACATCGGAGGACGCGCCGCCGCCAGCTCGGCTGCGCTCCTTTCTGCGCAGTCTTGCCGCGATGGGAATCCTCCATCAGTTGGCAGGCATTCTGTTTGGCCGCCCGGGTGGCGAGGTACCGCCGGAGAAGTTCGGCGAGTATGATGAGGCCATCGTGCAGGTCGTGGCTGAGGAGGAGGGCCTGACGGGTCTCCCTGTTGTCACACACATGGATTTCGGCCACACGGACCCGATGTTCGTGCTACCGTATGGCGTGCAGGCTCAGATCGACTGTGAGGCGCAGCGGTTCGCGATTGAAGAGAGCGCTGTTACGGACTAGGCGAATCGGCGAATCAGCGAGGGCTCAGGACTGCCAGTCCTTTCGATCACCGGTACCTGAGTCACCCAGTTGCCCAGCGCCCCAGTTACCTACTCACCCGGTCTATGCCGCCATCGCCACCACTTGCGTCAAGCCATCTGTTGAGCACTCTCGTCTCAGACTCGGCAGGGGACCGCTCCCTCCCCGAGCTGGGGAGGGGTCTCCATTCGTGACAATCCGTGTCATTCGTGACAGAGGATGAGCCGCCGGAACGCACCACCAGCGCAGGTGTTATAGCCCCTACGATCCTCGGGCCGCCACGCCACAGGCGCGGACTCGCTGAACGACACCGGCCACCAACCACAAGGAGAACAAATGGTCGACGAGACAATGAACACGACTCCGCAGCCCGGTTCCTCCACTCGGCTCTTCACCGCCAAGGACGCCATCCCGGGAGCGCTCGATGGCGAGCGCATCGCCGTGCTCGGGTACGGCAACCTGGGCCGGTCGTTCGCGCTCAACCTGCGCGATTCGGGAATAAGCCCGCTCGTGATCGGCAACATTGAGGACGACTACGCCGCCCAGGCCCGCAGCGACGGATTCAGCGTCATGCCCATAGCCGAGGCGATAGCTACCTGCGATGTTGCCCTCATCCTGCTTCCCGACGAGGTCATCCCTGACGTATTCGCCACCGAGGTCGCACCCAAGGCGGCGACCGGGTCTGCGTTGATCTTCGCCTCGGGGTACGCGCTCGCCTACGGCCTGATCAGCCCGCCGCCGGGCGTCGATGTGTTGCTAATGGCCCCTCGCATGGGCGGTGAGGTCATACGTCAGCGCTTCCTCAACCGGCGCGGCTACTTCGCCTATGTGTCCGTGGAGCAGGAGGCGAGCGGCAGGGCCTGGCCGCGTCTGCTCGGCGTGGCCGAGGCCGTGGGAATCCTGCGCGGCGGCGCGCTCGAACTCAGCGCCCGGGTCGAGGCCGACCTCGACCTGTTCATCGAGCAGACAATGGGCGCGACCCTGGGCGTCGCCATCATGAACGCTTTCGCCGTCGGGCTCGAAGCCGGCATCCCTGGCGAGGCCCTCGTGATGGAGATGTACATGGACGGCGAGATGGAAACCGTCTGGCGCGGCTTCCGCGAGCGCGGCTTCTTCGGCTCCTCCGAGTTCCACGGCCCGACGGCCTTGTACGGCGGCCTCATACGCACGATGCAGCTCACCCAGGCCGATCTTGCCTCGATGTTCCGCGACATACTGCGCGAGATTCAGGACGGGACCTTCGCACGAGAGTTCCAGGCCGAGGAGGCGGCGGGATACCCGATGCTCGCGCAGGCCCGGGAGATGGGTTCGCAGGACAACCCGATGGTGCTGGCCGAGGCGCGCGTGCGAGAGCTGATACGGGGTTCCTGACGCGCTGAGACGCGCAGGGCTCGAGAGATGCGGCGCCAGGACCGCTCAACATGTCCGGCCGAGACGAACAGGTGCTCGTTATCCGGAACGTCGAACAGCGCGACCTCGACGCCTGCTTCGAGACCGAGTCACGCTGCTTTCTGCCTTCTGAGGCCGCGTCGAGAGAGAACATCGCCAGGCGGATAGAGCTGTTCCCCGAGGGGTTCCTCGTCGCAGAGTTGGACGGCAGAGTCGTCGCCCACGTCAACAGTGGCTCGACCGGCAAGGATGACATCACCGACGAGGCATTCAAGGCGATGGTTGGTCACGACAGCGGAGGCGCGAACATCGTCATCTTCTGCCTCGCCGTCCTCCCGGAGTTCCGGCGCAGAGGCATCGCCAGGCGCCTATTGCTGAGGTTTTTCGAAGAATCGAAGGAACTTGGGAAGAGGAGGATCATGCTGCTCTGCAAGACCGACCTGATCCCATTCTACCGCAACTTTGGATATGCTTATGCCGGTGAGTCCGCCTCAACCCACGGCGGATTCACGTGGCACGAGATGGTCCTTGCCCTAGCGTAGGCTGGGTTTCCATACCCGCCGTTCCCCTCCGGTGACGACACGTCGGCGACAACGGAATGCCGCCCATCAGGGTCCGAAGGTTCGTTCTGGCGGCCAAAGCCTTGGCCGCCGCCAGTCCCTCCCCGCGCGTAAGGAAAGCGCCGCTGGTATCGTCAGTGCGTTAGGGAAAGCTCACGATTCTCGAGTGGCTGAGTTCAGCCCTCGAGCAAGTGCGTAGACTACCACGGTCAACTCGTGCAGGTCACTGCATCGGCAGCGATAGACAGGTCAGTCATAACGAAAGCCGGAACCCTGTTGCTCAGGTGGCATCCTCCTGAACGGGTCGTAGGGGGGTCGGGAGCGCTGTTGGCGAGCGGCGCCCACGAGGGGGTGAGGGTTGTTGGGCGAAATGAGCATTTGCGCGGACGCTACCAGCCTGGCAAGTGCGGCGACAGGGTGTTTCGCCACGCTGGCGGCCAAGGCATTGGGGGCGCAGAAGCAGTCCACTGTAGCATGGCCGGGTGGGTTGACTATGGTCAGGGAGAGGTAGAGATGCCATCGTTTCAGACGGCTGAGCACGAACGGTTGGCAGACTCAGAAGCGCGCCGGGCCGACTGGAAAAGCTGGGGACCCTACGTTAGCGATCGAGCTTGGGGCACCGTGCGCGAGGACTACAGCGCCCACGGCGGAGCAGTGTGGGACTACTTCCCGCACGACCACGCTCGAAGCCGCGCCTACCGCTGGAACGAAGATGGGTTGGCCGGTTTCTGTAACCGCTTTCAGAACATCTGCTTGGCGATTGCTCTGTGGAACGAGCGGGACCCGATCCTGAAAGAGCGCTTGTTCGGACTCGGCGGACCGGACGGCAATCACGGCGAGGACGTCAAGGAGACCTACTTCTGCCTGGATGGCCTCCCCACCCACTCCTATATGAAGATGCTCTATAAGTACCCGCAGGTGGAGTTCCCCTATGCTCACCTGGCGGAGGAGAATAGGCGGCGCGATCGTGACGCTCGCGAATTCGAGCTGATTGACGCGATACGCGAGGCGTTTGACCAGCAGCGGTACTTCGATGTGTTCATCGAGTATGCCAAAGCGGACCAGCAGGACATCCTATGCCGCGTCTCGGTGGCGAATCGCGGACCAGAACCGGCCACCATCCACGTGCTACCTCACCTGTGGTATCGCAACACATGGTCATGGGGATACGGCCGACCGCGCCCCGAACTGCGTGCCATCGCGCCGCAGGTCGTGCACACATCTCACCGCCACCTGGGCGAGCGATGGTTCTACGTCGACCGTGCAGCGCCTTTCCTGTTCACCGAGAACGATACCAACATGGAGCGGCTGTACGGCTTGCCGAACGCCTCGCCGTACGTCAAGGACAGCATCAACGACGCCGTCGTTCACGGTCTACTGGACCGGGTAAACCCAGAACAGAAGGGCACCAAGGTCGCCGCCCACATCAAGGCCACCGTCGCGCCGGGCGATACATTCAGCGTAGGTGTGCGTTTTTCAGACGCGGCGCTCGACAGCCCTTTCGCCGATTTCGACGCAATCTTCGAGCAGCGGCTCCGCGCAGCCCACGAATTCTACGCCGCCCCCCAGCGCCCCCACCTGAGCGAGGACGAACGAGCCGTCCCTCGCCACGCCCTCGCCG
>JAUVSX010000316.1 GCA_030596915.1 Chloroflexota bacterium
CAGGCGTCCGGCTTCGCCGGCCGCGTCGCTGTCAGTGCGAGCACTCCGTCTCCCCATACCGGGAGACGCTCCACCATGACCTCCTCGAAGCCAGCTGACTCGACTAGATCGGTGAGAGCCTCGAGGTCGAACTGCGCTACCTCATCATGCCACGCGTCAAGCACGGCATCGGGGTCAATTGAGAGGCCGTCCACGGTCAGGTGCGCTCCTCGGCGCTCGCCCAACTCCAAGCTCAGCCATATCCCCAGCGGGCTGGCGCGGTCCACCAGGTGCCGAGTGTCCCTTTCCAGCCCAGGCGAGGACTCGCGTTCCACCAGCTGCAGAAGAAGCTGCCCATCACGCAGCCGCACGGTGGCTTCACGCGGGGGCCGCGCACGCATCACCTCCGACCAATCCTGGTCGAGGATCGCCACCTTACCTCCGGGCGCCAACGCCCGGCGCACCTCAACGATCGCGCGAGCGACAGAGTCCCAGTCCATACTCTCGAGCACCCCGCAGAGAAGCGCGCCGTCGAACGCCCCATCGTGGCAGTGGAGGCTCTCGGCCTTGCCAACCTCAAACCTCGCGTTGCCAACTCCGAGCTCTGCCTGGTTCTTCTGAACTTCCAGGATCATGTTCGGCGCCGCATCTACCCCCACGAGTTGTCCCACGTAAGGGGCGACATACAGCCCAGGAAAACCTGAACCGCAGCCGATGTCCACGACAGCCCTGCGTCCTTCCAGGGACTGGACGAACCACTCAGCCACGGCTCGGTCGTCGGGCTCCAGCGCCGCCAGCCCGCCGGGACGCACAACGTCGCAAACATCGACGTTGTCATTGAAGAACTCCCAGCCCGGGACCTTTCGGCTATCCAACTGTGCCCCTTCCCTGAGGCCGGACGCCCAACGGACCGCGTATCAGCCGCGCGCGTCAAGGCCGGCTCCGAGAATGCTCTTCATCAGATCATCCGCTTCCCCAGGTCGGCGCAGCTCACTCAGACGGACGCCTGCACCAGCGCCGGCGTCGAACAGCTCGCGATAGGCACGCCTGCGGCCACGGTACGTCCGCATCACCCACCACAGGATCGAACCACGACTGAGGAACGCGTGCCTGAACGTCTCGCGGTTCCCGCCGAACAGCTCCTCGCGAAAGAACACGCGCCGACACGTCCGGGACAGCGCTCGCCAGAATACGACCGGGAACGAGTAGTTGAGCCAGACCGCGTCCGTTGCCCGAGACAGCAGGATGTCGCGCACCCTACCGTGGTTGCCATCTACCACCCACCGGTCAGACTCCACGTACTTCCGAACCGCATCACGGAACTCCTCAGTCGGGCACTCAGTCCAATCCGGTCCCCAGAACACAACATCAAGCTCAACGTGCGGTGAGTCCAGCGCCTCAGCAATACGGCGCGCGAGTGCGGTCTTGCCCGAGCAGCTCGTCCCAATGACCATGACACGTTCCATGTCCCGTCAGATTCCTCGCAACGGCCCCGCCAGTATCCGCGGCGGCTGGCTAGCGGACCGCGTATCAGCCGCGAGCGTGAAGGCTGGGGCGCCGCAGCACCAGCATGACGACGCCTACGAAAACCAATGACAATCCGGCTAAGTCGGTACGCTGGGCTGGCCACGACACGCCTGCCCGAGCAACCTCAGGAGGCGATTCGCCACCCACCCACCGCTCGTACCAGTTCGGGTCGTCGCTCTCGAAGACCGTTTCTCGGATCACAATCCGGCTCGTTGCACCGAAGAACCCCTGCCCGCGCGTCGGAGAGGGCTGCCCCCACCCAACTCGGAAAAAGAAGGGCACGAACACACCAACCACGATGAGAAGGAGCACGAGCTTGCCGGTGCGAGTCATATGATCATCCTCCCGTCCGCGAACTCGGTGGGTGCGGTGTCTGCCCAACGGACCGCGTATCAGCCGCGAGCGTCAAGGCCGGCGCCGAAGGCGCCCCCCTTGCAGACCCCGTCACACCCAGGCTCGTCTGGTTCATGCACTAGTTAGGCCCCGGCGGTTCCTCTCGTCTACCTCGACCGTGGCTCTCGTTCTCGCCATACATGAGGACGAAGAAGAGCCCAAGCAGAAGGAACGTCAGCGCACGCAGCAGACGCCAGGCCGACCCGGCGTCCCCCAGGGACCTGCCAAGGTACACTCCACAGGCGATCAGGCAGCCGACGCCGACCACGAACAGAAACCACCTGAGTCCTTTTTGCATGATCGAACCTCCAGACATCACTCTGACTGTTCAGAGTGAGTAGCCGTGGGCCTAACGGGCCGCTTGGCAGCCGCAAGCGTCAGGGCTGGCGCGGCGGGTGCGTCGCGGGCGCGGCAGCGCCCGGTGCAGTCGACGTGACAGCCAACCTCGCCGGCTGCATATGCCAGTCAGATTCCCCCCGCTTACCTCATGGAGTCAGGTCGCTCCACGGGTAGTGGTCGCGTCCCACGCAGAAGCTGTCCGCCTCGGCGGAGTGCAGCTCAAGCGTGAACTCGAGGGGGACATCACCTTGGTGCAGGCAACCCGGATTCTCGGACACCTCAACCCGGTACGTTCCCGGCGGAAGCTCAGAGAGCGTGTACTCAAGCTCGAAGAGGCAGAGGCAGTCCGCGATCCCGGAGATCTCGTGCTCGACGATCTCTATGGTGCCGGACGGACCGCCCGGTACAGAATGCGGATCCAATGATATCGTCGCCTCTATCTCGGGAACGCAATTGAACCCAGCATTCACGTGCGTCACTTCAAGGAGACCCTCACCGTCGTACTCCCACTTCAGGCAGTCGAGATCATACGGGGTGCGAGAATCCCTGAACGCCAGGTTCTCGCCAGTTCCCGGCAGACACTCACCGTGACCGAGCCACTCGCCTATCGGCCAAGTCGGGTCCACCTGGCTTGAGATGTGCGCGCCGCATCCCGCGAGCAAAAGGAACGGAAGCGCGCCCAGCAACAGCACGGCTCCGCGTACCATGGCGAGTCCGGTCTGGCCATCAATCGTTCTCTTCATGCCTCTACCCTCCAACAGCGCCTCGGTGGAGCGGGGAAAGCCTAACGGACCGCGCATCAGCCGCGAGCGTTGAGGCTGGCGCGGCGGGTGCGTCGCGGGCGACGGCAGCGCCCGGTGCAGTCGACGTGACAGCCAAGCCCATCAGGTGCATACGCCAGTCAGGCCCCGGTGCTCATGCCGCCTGGCCGGACGAGTTTCGTCTCAGACCGAGTGACAGACCGAGCAGCACGACCCCTACACCGACGAAGAAACCTCCATGCAGGAAGATCATGCGCCTGTCACCCAGCATTGAACCGCCAATGATAGGCACGAGCGCAATCGCGAATAGTGCGATCGCCGCACCTAGCAGCCACTTCGACGAGGTCGAGCGCTTGCCCATCTCCGCACCTCCAATCGAATGTACCCTGCGAGCGCCGCGGGGCTAGCGGACCGCGTATCAGCCGCAAGCGTCAAGGCTGGCGCGGCGGGGCATCGCGGGCGCCAGCCCGCGGTGCAGTCGACGTGACAGCCAAACTCGTCGGCTGCATCCGCTAGTTAACCAGCGCGCGAACGCCCGGAACCCTCAGACCTCGTCGCGATACGGCAACTGCAACGAGCGTTGCAGCTGGTATCGCCCCGACGAGCAGCGCAAGGTGGTACCCCTGCATGGGCACTCGTGACAGCACCCCAGCCTCCAAAGGAGCGAACGGCATCCCCGCCACGATCTGCTGCGGCGAGATCGCCAGGAACGTGACCGTCGAGGACACTGTCATCAGGCCCAGGAAAACAGTAGCACACCACCAGGCCCAGTAGCGCCGTCGTGCAATCCCCCAGGTGAGTATCGCAGCTGTGACAATCGCGAGGTCGATGAGCAGCACTCCTGGAAGCCCGAAGATTGCGCGCCCGAAGAGCGGGAAGAATCCCCCGAGAAGCAGCGGGAAGTGAAGAACCAACACCATCAATGCCAAGAGGCTGGCTGCCACTCTGACAGACTCAGAAGTGTCTGACAACCAGCTGGGCGGGGCGTCGGCGTCCCCGAACACGCGTTGCGCAGCCCTGCTCCGGTAGAATGACAGTAGCAGGACTGGCAGAACCGGGTACAGGAGCAGGAAACCAAGAGCGACGAAAGGCAGACCAACCGAGCTTACTCCCTTCGATGTCACGAGAATCGCCGATGCTGCCAGTGACAGTGGCAGGCCCACGATGAGCCAGTCGATGAGCAGCGTCGTCATCGCTGGGCGGGCCCACCAGCGGAGCTTCAGATGCGCGTACCCCAAGGGAATGCACAGCGCCGCGATGACGTAGTATCCAGCAATCTGGATGACGATGTTGGCAAACATGAGAGAGCCGAAGCCGAACCCCTCGTAGTGGAACTGGCCGCCTTCTTCGAACATGTGGAATACGTGCGTCTCAGCTGGACCAAGCAACGCACTCACCGCACCAATCAGGAGCAGGACAACTCCGATCGCCCGCATCAGCGGAACAGCTGCTCGATCCGAGATTCCCATCACATCTCCCACAGTGTTCGAAGCACGGCGCGCAGGCCAACGGACCGCGTATCAGCCGCGAGCGTCAAGGGTGGCGCGGGGTGTGCTGGCTGACGCGAAGCGGCAGCCCCCTTGCAGACCACGTGACACCCAAGCTCGTCGGCTGCATACGCTGGCTAGCCAGCCGCACGCTGTCTCGCACACACCTCGAAGCCCAGACTTGG
>JAUVSX010000289.1 GCA_030596915.1 Chloroflexota bacterium
GTTGCCATCCCGCCAGTCTGGCGGATCATGGTTGTCCCACGCCACGACGATCCGGCGTGATGCCAGTCCGAGGAACCCCCTGCCGAACCTTAGCCAGCACCAGTCCTCTCGGCCCTTCTTGTCGAGACCGACTACCTTGAACACAGGCAGTCTCCTTGCTGCGCGCAGCCGCGTGGATCCCCCGCCTGGACGCATTCGGGACGACGACACCTGATCGTATCCACCCTCCGCCAACCATCTGGCTTTCAGAGACTCCGCACGGCAAGTGCGGATGCGGTTCTGTGCTGGGCCGAGGCGCGCGATGCGTTCTGCGTCCGCAATCACCGCGCCTATCAGCAAACTCCACCCACCCCCTCACGAGGGCAAGACCTACCGGCCGCTCGCGGATCTCTTCGGGCGGCCGGGCTGGCCCGTTACCAAGCTGCCGCCCACATACTACGACGGACTTCGGCTGATGTCAACGGGCATCCGATTCCTCGTTCGGCGTGCCGAGATAATATCAGGCGCGGGTGAGCTGCACGCCGGCCCAATGCTTGGCAACAGATCCTGCGCAATCGCATGCCCCGGGCCGACCTTGACGTATGCCGGCCGCTGTTTTCGGTTGCCAAGAAACAGGCGCTGTCGCGGAGATGGCGAATGCCTCGGCATCATCCTGAGAGGCGCCTGAGACCGACATGGCAGGATCGATGGCAAGACCGCAACTCCACATCGAGACGACGAGTAGGGCGCGCGTTTCCCGGCCCCTCCCCATCGCACAAGCTGGGTTTGACATCCGGGGCAGGCCCGGTATAATCGCTCCACGTGCGGGTGTAGTTCAGTGGTAGAACGACAGCTTCCCAAGCTGTATGTCAGGGGTTCGAGCCCCCTCACCCGCTCTGAGTGCTGGGGGCAGATCCGGACGGATCTGCCCTCTCTTCGTCCCCGTTTCGGCGCGAACGCCCTCGCTGCCCGACCGGGGCGATTCGGAAAAGGGTCGAATGACTGACGGCAGACGCGATATCCGATGGGCTCGGCGCGTACCCAAGTGGAAGGTGCGCCGACTGTACGAGTCGGACGCCCGCGGTATGCGTGACGAGGAGCTTCTCGACGACGTGGGCACTACCCTTTGGCTGCGCTGTCGCGACATCGTGGCGGTGCTCGAGGCGAGAGAGGGGAGGGTGAAGTGCCACCGCTGTGCCCGCCAGAACCGGCACACCGTCATCCACCGGGAGCTCGGGAGAAAGGGCGATCCGCGCGACGAACTCCTTACCTGCCCCGTGTGTGGCTGGCAGATCACGTGGGGCGATTATCATCTCAGCTTCAAGCGCAAGCAGCTCAACAGCGGCGGCGCCACGACCGCCTTCGAGACGTTCGCCCGAGACTATCCCCACGCCCGGACCCCGCGGGAGAAGGTGCTGGCCGTTGACCGCTTGATCCACGAATTCCACTATTCGTACAAGGACCGGCCTGATCTCGCCACCCGACCGATCGGCGTCAACTTGATCGAGGGGAGGATTCCCGACGTGGTGCGGTTCCTAGATGAGTTGACGTACGGGCGCGGGACCTCCCCGGCGGTGATCGAGCACCGCGCAGCGTGGCGGGGCAAGATCGACAGGATCGACTGGATAGATCTGCCACCGGCTGGCTCCAAGTCCCAGGGGGATACGCCAGCGCGTGAGTCCATTCGTGATGGCAAGGCAACAGGCCGTTGAGCATGGAATGCCGCGTTCGTGGCGGAAACGGGTCTGAGTGTTGGCGTGATCAGCCGTGCACCGAGCACCTGCTTCGCGAGCGTCTGGAGGAGATGGACGCCGTTCTCAGCACAGCCGGTGAGGCAGGGGGGGACTACGTGGACCTCCTGTATGTCGATCCAAAGGGCGCCGACGCCTCATTCTGGGAGCCCTTTGCACCTGCGCTGAAGGCGCGCCGCGAGGGCCTCGTGCTGGCTGCCCATTGGGGAGGTGGACCACGCTTCGACCTCCCTTGCTCGCACCGTTGCTTCGAAGACGTCCTGGCCCCCGTCAGCGGCTACGCCGAGATTGCTATGATGACGATGGTCGATGGCGAAGACAAGGGGAGGGGCTGAGCGCAGGGGGGCTCGAATTCCTGCGGGCCGTCAGGAGCAGGGGCGCGTGGGAGTCGTGGGGGTAAGCACTCACAACGCACCGATCGCGCGCACGATGGGCGAGAGCGGGCTTATCGACGCCCCCATGGATCAGGTCAATCAAATCCTCGACGTCTACTTCGAGCGCGCCAGCGACGTGTACCGGCTTTGTAGCGGCCGCGACGTCGGTCTCGTGGGAATGAAGCCGTACAACGGCGGCGCCCTGCTGGTGCTTGACGGCCAGCCGACGGGGATCACGCCTGTCCGGTGCCTGTCCCATACACTCTCACTTCCCGTGTCCGTGGCCTTGCCGGGCCCAAGGAACGTGCAGGAGCTGCAGGCTGCGCCAGGCCACGCGCAAGCGACCTGGCGCAACGCCTGACCTGCTGAGCGAGCCGTCACGGCCCTCGCCGCTGGTCCTTCCACGGCGTGTTGGGGCCGTACGCCAGAGCCTGCGTAGGCCCGCGTTGCGTCCTCGCCCTCGGTTCAAGGCGTCACGCCTGAACGCTGGGGGAGTCGGAAGAGCGGACAAGAAGGGACAGAACGGCCCACGCGTATGATACGCCAGAGCAAGGCCCCGTTCCCAGCGAGATCCTCCGCCAACCGTGTGCGTGCTGACCACCACCTGGATAGACCCAAAGGCCACCCCCGCCCCGCTCGCCTACCGGATAATCTCTGCCAGCAGCTACTGCAGGCACCTTTCCCCGCCCCGATCCAGTATCCGTCGCTTGATCGCTGTCAGTGTCGAGTGATCCGGTCCCGCTTCATCCACCGCCTGTCCTATGAACCACTTCGCTGACAAACTGTCATTCACATACGCTTCCGTACTCCGCTCTGACAGATCATACAGGTGCGGCATTGCCAGCATCCTCAACATCACTGCTGGATTGTACGGTGGGCGCCCAATCTGTCCTTTCCCTCGGTGCAGCCTCACTAGTTGCTCGGTGAACGCCGACCAGTCGATTACGCGCTCTATCTCACGCAGAAAGTGTTTCTCCGGTACCGTCCTGTCGGCAACCAGGTCCCCGAAGAACGATCCGGTTCCCAGCTCCTTGAACCGCATCCTCGACATCCCACTCACCTCCCCGCCAGATGCCCTATTCTGCCACCAGACCACACCCTTTTTCAGCACGCTCAACCAGGCGTCGTCTTCTCAGCCATCGGTGCGGCAATCGTGTACTCGGGCTCCGAGGCGGCTCGGCGTAGGGCGGTGGCCATGAGATGACACAACACCGCGTGGACATCCTCCACCTGCTCCACGCAGTCGTTCTCTACGTGGAGGCAGAGGTCCACTATTCCCTTCAGTTGCCCCCCGTCGAAGCCGGTCAGGCCGATCGTCGTCGCGCCCTCCCGGCGGGCCAGATCGATCGCGTTGAGCACATTGGCTGACTTGCCGCTCCCCGAGATGCCGATCACGATGTCATCGGGGCGCAGCAGGTTCGTAAGCTGTCTGGCGAACACGCTCTCATACCCACAGTCGTTGGCGTAGGCCGAGAAGACGGCCATGTTGTCCGTGAGCGCAATGACCCGGAAGCTGGGGTACCCGGCGACCTCGGCCCCCTTCGCAAGATCACAGGCGAAGTGGGAGGCCGTCGCCGCGCTCCCGCCGTTGCCCATGATGAACACCTGCTGACGGCTGAGGCGCGCGCTGTGTAGTACCGCAATAGCGTCCCATATCTCATCCGTTGGAAGCGTTTCCAGCGTCGTCTTCACATCATTCAGGTATGATTGCACCAGATCCACGGTACCACTCCAGCGTATATCAGCTCTTCAACGACGGTAGTTGAAGATCACTTTGCTGCCATCGGGCTCGAGCCGGAAGGGGAGCTCCCGGCGCGGGCGCAACGCGTGGCGCACGGCATCCTGGCGCTCGATCGGACAGTACAGCAGCAGGAAACCACCGCCGCCCGCACCACAGATCTTGCCGCCCAGCGCGCCCGCAGCCCGCCCCGCAGCGTACATCTCGTCGATCTGCCCGCTCGTGATGCGACTGGCCATCTGTTTCTTGAGCTGCCAGCCCTCGTGCAGCAAGCGGCCGAATGCATCGAGCCGGCCCTCCTTGAGTAGCTCCCGCGCCTCGTATGCCATCTGTCGCAGGCCACGAAGCACGTCGCACCGTGCAGGTATGTTCTCCCTCTGTTCGTTCAGGACCGTCTCCGCCCGCCGGGTGGTCTCGGTGAAGAAGAGCATCAGACTGCACCCCAGGTACGACAGCTCGTCCTCGTGAAGCTCGACGGCCTCAACAGTGACCCGCCCGTCGGTCAGGAAGCTGATGAAGCGCAACCCTCCGTAGGCGGCAATGTACTGGTCCTGCTTGCCCACGGGCTTGCCGAGGCGCTCGATCTCGATCTCGCACGCCTGGCGAGCGAGAGTTTCGGCCAACTGCGCCTCGTTGCGATAGGCGTAGAGCGCGCGCAGCAATCCGACCGTCACTGTACTCGAGGAGCCCAGGCCCGATCCGGCAGCGGGGATGTCGCCAAGCGTACTGAGCTCGATCTGGCGCGTCACGCCAGTCATTCGCAGCGCCTCTCGTGCGAGCTCGTGCTGCAGCTCGTCGATGTTGTCGACCAACTCCGTACGCGTATAGCCCATACGGATCTTCTCATCGAAGCGGCGCTTCACGACGACGAAGATGTACTTGTCGATAGCCGTTGAGAGCACGCAGCCACCGTGCTCGCGGTAGAAGCCAGGCAGGTCAGTCCCGCCTCCAAAGAAGCTGACGCGCAGTGGAGTCTGGGCAATGATCATAATACGTCCGTTGCTCGAAACCCGCGCCACGGCGGCCGTCGGCCCGCCTGCGCGGCTGCGGGAGGCGCACTAGTCCCTAGAAGCGCGGCCAAGGCGAGAAGCACGAACCCGGCTCTAATGTGCTGCATGCTCACTCCGCTCACAGACCACGGTCGACGGTCGTCATCCTCCCCCCGCAA
>JAUVSX010000001.1 GCA_030596915.1 Chloroflexota bacterium
ATGGTGCGGCTCACCACGCGCATCTCCCATTCGAGCACCGTCGTCGAGCTTGGGGAGCGGACTGCCGAGGAGAGTAGCGGGCCGTGCGAATACCGCATCGATCGCGCAAAGTACGTAATGGTGCCGGGAAATGCGCGGCGACGGCATCCCGTCGTGGAGGAGCGTCTCGGTCACATCAGGGAATTCGCCGAGACCTTTCCCTACAACAGGGTGGAGATGGGCGACACGAGCCTGGGCATCATCACGAATGGTGTAGCGTACACATACGCCCGTGAGGTCTTCCCGGACGCCTCCTTCCTCAAGTTAGGTATGACATACCCCCTTCCACAGCAGATGATCCGCGAATTCGCGTCCGAGGTTGACCGGTTGGTCGTCATTGAGGAGTTGGACCCTTTCATCGAGGAAGAGATCCGGCTGATGGGCATCCCGGTGGAGGGCAAGAGCATCTTTCCCTTGTGCGGCGAGCTCGATCCCACGGTGGTGCGCCGCTGCGCCATCGACGCAGGGTTGCTGCCGGCGTCCGCTGCTGTAGACGCGCGAGCGGCAGTGCCGAAGGGCCTGCCGGCGCGCCCCCCACTGCTCTGCCCGGGCTGCCCGCACCGTGGCCTGTTCCTGATGACCAACAAATTCGAACTGGTCGTCAACGGCGACATCGGGTGCTACACGCTGGGATTCCTGCCTCCCCTCTCGGCGCTGCACACGTGCGGCTGTATGGGAGCCAGCATCGGGCAAGCCCACGGCGTCAGCAAAGCCGGCATCACTCAGAAGCACGCGGCGGTGATCGGCGACTCAACGTTCTTCCACACGGGGATGCCAGCGCTGCTGAACGTGGCCTACAACCAGAGCGATACGGTTGTGATCATCCTGGACAACCGCACGACGGCAATGACGGGCCATCAGCATCATCCAGGCACGGGGGAGACGCTGATGGGGCAGCCAACGCACGCGGTCGAGTTCGAGGCCCTCGCGCGGGCTCTTGGCATTGAGCGGGTGCACACTGTCGATCCCTATGACCTGAAACAGGTGGAGACGGCTCTGCGCGACTGCCTGGAGGCTAGCGGCCCTGCAGTTATCATATCGCGGCGGGAGTGCGCGCTGCTGCCAGCAGCCCGGAAGCAGTGGTTGGCGCTCGAGGTCGATCAGGCGCGATGCAATGGTTGCGGTCTTTGCTTTCAGGTCGCGTGCCCGGCTATCGTCAAGGATAGTAAGCTGGACGAGAAGACCGGTCGGCCCAAGGCCAGGATCGATCCGCTGCTATGCACAGGGTGTGAGGTGTGCGCGCAGGTGTGTGCGCGCCAGGCGATACTGCTGCGAGCCGAGATGGCGGAGAGGGAGACGCAAGGCGCATGAGGGATCTGAACATTCTGTTGGTCGGTGTCGGCGGCCAGGGCACATTGCTGGCCAGCAATGTGGTGGCCCACGCCGGGGTGAGAGCCGGCTTCGATGTCAAGAAGGCCGAGGTGCACGGCATGGCTCAACGGGGCGGGAGCGTCAGCAGCCACACGCGCTGGGGCGACAAGATTCGCTCGCCCCTCATCGGACGGGGCGAGGTCGACTACCTGGTATCGGTCGAGAGGTTGGAGGCCCTGCGGTACGTTGATATGCTCCGCCCTGGCGGCACGGCACTCATAGGCGATATGCGCATCCCGCCGCTCTCCGTCAGCTCTGGCAGCGACGTCTATCCCGATGATGAACAGGTACGGCGCATCGTGGGTGAGGTGACCGAGAGGGTATACTTCGTCCCCAGCATATCGCTTGCTGAGGAGGCGGGCAACGTGCGCGCACATAACGTCGTGGTTCTCGGCGCCCTCTCCGCCTTCATCGACGAAGTCACGCCGGAAACCTGGCTGCAGGTCATCGCAGAATGGGTACCCCAACAGTTCATCGAGGTGAACCGGCGGGCCTTCGAGGCAGGACGGAAGATTGGCGCGTCCCAGGCAAAGGAGAAATCACAAGATGGCTGAGAAGCAGGTGCTGATCTGGAATGAAGCGTTGGAGACGATGCCGCGTCTGGAGCTGGAGACACTCCAACTGGCGCGGCTCAAGGAGGCGGTAGCCCGGGTTACGGCGACCGTACCCTTCTACAAGGACCTCTACGCCAAGGCGAACGTATCGGATGACGACATCCAGTCCTTGGAGGACATCTCCAAGCTCCCCTTCACCTACAAGCAGGACCTGCGGTCCCACTATCCCTTCGGCATGTTCGCGGTGCCGGTAGGCGAGCTCAGGCAGATCCACGCCACCAGTGGGACGACCGGCAAGATGACGGTGACAGGTTACACGTCGAGCGACATGGAGATCTGGGCGGAAACGATGGCGCGGGTCTACACAGCGGGGGGAGCCACCGGCGACGACATGATCCACAACGCCTACGGCTACGGCCTGTTCACCGGCGGCCTGGGTTTCCACATCGGCGCGGAGAAGATCGGAGCCACAGTGATCCCGGTCTCCGGGGGCTTGACTCGCCGGCAGATCGAGATTATGCGGGACTTCGGATCCACGGTTCTGAACTGCACACCCTCCTACGCGTTGGTGCTCTCCGAGGCGGCAGCAGAGATGGGGATCGACCTGCGCACGGACACGAAGCTGCGGATCGGCTTCTTCGGCGCTGAGCCTTGGACGGAACTCATGCGCGAAGACATCGAGGCGCGGATGGGCCTGGAGGCATACGACATCTACGGCTTGGCGGAGATCATTGGTCCGGGCGTCTCGGTGGAGTGTCCCTACCACACTGGCCTCCACATCGCAGAGGATCACTTCTACCCGGAGATCATCGACCCAGAGACGGGCGACGCATTGGGCTACGACCAGCTCGGCGAGCTGGTCTTCACCACGCTCACCAAGGAGGGGCTACCCATCATCCGCTACCGCACACGTGACCGCACGATACGGCGGGCGGAGACCTGCTCGTGTGGCCGCACGATGGTGCGGATGGAGAAAGTGCTGGGTCGCACCGACGATATGCTCATCATCCGCGGTGTGAACGTCTTCCCCTCCCAGGTCGAGCACGTGTTGCTCGAGTTCGAGGAACTGGAGCCCCAGTACGTCATCTATGTGGATCGTGAGAAGGACCGCCTGGACACGCTGGAGGTGTGTGTCGAGGCCTGCCAGCCGGTCTTCGCCCAAGGTGAGGCTGTGCTTGCGGAGGTGACCAGGAGGGTCAGAGCAGCGATGCAGGAGACCCTCTACGTATCAACCATTATCACGGTCGTCGAGCCTGGCTCGATCCAGCGCAGCCTGGGCAAGGCCAAGCGTGTCGTCGATCGGCGCGGCCTGGGGTAGCGAGCGGCTCTAGACCCCGTGTCCATCGGCGCCCGATCCCGTCACATCAACGAATGACAGCAACCGAGAAGTCGCAGACGCGCGGCGCCGGGCTGCACTACGGGTGGGTGATCCTGGCCGTCAGCATGCTGACGGTGATGGGTAGCATCGGCCTCGCCCGGTTCGTCTACACGCTGATCCTGCCCTCGATGCAAGACGCGCTGGGTCTAAGCAACACCCAGGCCGGGGGATTGGCCACCGCCAATTTTCTAGGATACCTGGCGCTGGCGGTCATCAGCGGGGTCGTGGCCAGCCGCCACGGCCCGCGCCGGGTGGTCGCCGTCTCGATGCTCGTCACCGGACTCGCGATGGTGCTCACGGGGATGGCAAGCAGCTTCCAGGGGGCGTTGGTGCTGCGGTTTGTGACCGGCGCTGGGAGCGGGGGGAGCAACGTCCCCGTGATGGCGCTGGTGCCGGCCTGGTTTGCTGCACGACGGCGAGGACTGGCAACAGGCATCGCTGTGGGAGGCTCCAGCCTGGGGCTGATTCTGATGGGTCCTCTGGTGCCACGTGTCCTCGAGGCTTTCGGCGCCGACGGCTGGCGATGTAGCTGGTACATCCTCGGCGCGCTCGTCTTGCTCGTGGGCATCCTCGGCTATGTACTGCTGCGGGATCGCCCGGAGGAGAAGGGACTGCGACCCATCGCCGCCGCTCCTCCCGCAGTTGAGCGGGAACAGGGCGAGGTGGCGCGCCGGCCTGCCCTCGGAGATGCACAGGACGGGGGACCCCCCCTGAACTGGAAACGCATCTACCGCTCCGGCCCAATGTGGCACCTCGCCTTCGTGTACGTCGCTTTTGGCTTCTCCTATGTGATCTACGGTACCTTCTTCGCCAAGTATCTCATAGTCGAAGGAGGCTACTCAAGGCAGGCCGTCGGAAGCCTGTGGGCCGTCGTAGGGTGGATCAGCATCTTCTCGGGATTGGCCTGGGGCAGCATCTCGGACGTGATCGGGCGCAACTACGCGTTGGCACTCGTCTACCTCGTGCAGGCGGTCTCCTACGCCACGTTTGCCCTATGGCCAAGCCCGGCCGGGTTCACCGCCTCAGCCATTGCCTTCGGACTGACAGGGTGGAGCATCCCAGGCATCGTGGCGGCCGCGTGCGGCGACTACGTAGGCGCACGGCTTGCGCCTGCCGCTTTCGGATTTGTGACGTTGTTCTTCGGCTTGGGACAGGCCGCAGGACCGAGCGTAGCGGGCCTCCTTGCCGACGCGACAAGTTCGTTCGGACCAGCCTTCCTGGTCGCCGCGGGTGTGGCCGTGTTGGGCGCGCTTGGATCACTGTTGCTGCGCCCACCGCGTGCGGCAGCCGGGATGGCATCTCAGGGACTCTGACGCGTGAGCTTCGAGACCAAGCACAGATGAGAGATCGTGGTGATGGCCGGCATACGGTATGCGCGGAGATGAGAGAGGACGTCTGATAGGGGTATGGACATAGACCTGGTGCGCCAGCACGTCCGCAATGACCCATTCGCCCGTTTCTTGGGCATTGAGCTCTTGGAGATGGACGAGGGGAGCAGCAAGGTGGCGCTCACCGTGGGTGAGCACATGCTCAACTTCCACGGTGTCCCTCACGGCGGCGTCATCTTCTCTCTCGCCGACGCCGCCTTCGCTGCCGCGTGCAATTCCTACGGCCAGGCGGCAGTAGCCCTCAACGTGAACATCAGCTTCATCTCTGCTGTGCCGGTGGGCACACGCCTCGTTGCCGAGGCGACGGAGGAGAGTCTGGGGCGCCGAACCGGTCTCTACCGTATGGCCGCCACGACAGAAGCGGGTGATTTGGTGGCGCTGTGTCACGGAACGGCCTATCGCCGGAATCGCCCGCTGATGCCCGATCTGGACTGAGTCTACAGCGTACTGGCCTGCTTTCCCTGAATGGGAAAGCAGGCCAGTGTTGCGTTTGTGAGGAATCCGCTGTCGTGGACGGGTTCAGGCCGCCAGGGGCCTATAGCATGCGCCTCATTCGCTCCTCGGCTGCCCGCAAAGTCGCCAGCTTCTTGGGGAATGCAAAGCGCACGCTCCGGTCGCCGTAGCCCGGCAATGAGTAGAAGACGCTGCCCGGAACGACCGCGACGCCCACCTCCTCCACCATCCAGATGGCAAAACGCACAGAATCCCACTCAGCCTGGGGAGCGGGCACCTGGCTGTAGTCAGCCATGATGTAGTAGGAACCCTCCGGCTCAGGCGCTCTGAATCCGATATCCCTCAGGATTCCCATGATCAGCGCACGCCGCTCGTGGTAGTCAGCCACCAGTTGATCGTAGTAACTCTGTGGGAAGTTGAGCGCGCTGACCGCTGCCACCTGAAGGGGCGTGGGCGCACAGACTGTGAGGAAATCGTGGACCGGGCGCACGGCGGCCGACAGGTCCGTCGGTGCGATCGCGTAGCCCAATCTCCAACCTGTGATGGCGTAGGTCTTGCTCAGGCCGCCAACGGTGATCGTCCGGTCCTTGAGGGGCTCCAAGCTGCCGGGAAAGACGTGCTGGCGTCCATCGTATAGGATGCGATCGTAGATCTCGTCGGTGATCAACACCAGGTCGTTCCGCACCACCACGTCGATCACGCCAGCCAATTCCTCATCGTCGAAGACTCGACCGGTGGGGTTGTGGGGTGTGTTCAGGATTAGAGCCCGTGTGCGTGGCGTGACGGCGCTGGCTAGCCGGCCTGGATCCAGACGGTAGCCTTCATCCTCCAGCGGCACGGCCACGGTCTTCGCGCCGGCGAAGATAGCAGATGGGATGTAGTTTTCGTGGGCAGGCTCGATGATAATCACCTCGTCTCCGGGGTTGAGCACGGCGAGTATTGCGGCGTTCATCGCTTCCGTGACGCCACAGCCAACGGTGACGTGCTTCTCCGGGTCCACCGGCCAGCCCAGCCGAGGGGTGTATTGCTCAGCCAGTGCCTCCCGCAGGGTGGCGTGCCCCCAGGTGGGGGAGTACTGGTTGTTGCCATCCATAATGGCCTTGACGGCGGCCTCCTTGAGTGCCAGAGGCGTATCGAAGTCCGGGAAGCCCTGGCTCAGGTTGATGGCGTCGTGCTGAATTGCCAGTCGCGTCATCTTTCGAATGACGGATTCCTGGAAATTAGAAATGCGCTCGGCGATCTGCATAGCGTCTCTCCTTGGTATGAGTTGAGGCACCAACCGCTCGATTGGTGCCTTCTTGGGGCCGCATTCGAGGGCGCAGGCGGATCCCACGGATCACGCGCTGCGCCGCGAGCCGGTGCGAAACAGGTACAGCCCGATTATGCGCAAACTGGCGCTGGTGTCAAATCGGGCTCGTGGTCAGTTGGAGATCTGACACCTAGATTTGGCCCAGAATAATCGACAAGTCATCGCACGGCCACGACACGCTCTGTGAAGCGAAAGCCTGTCAGGTTTCCACTGCATTGCCGTGGCGAAGCGCTCGGGCAGGGACCGCCCCCGGGCTTGTCGAGATCACTATGGTTGACATGATGGCTAATTGGGGCGAAAACAAGGTGTCAGGTTTCCAGAAGACCCTGGATGCTCCGGCCTCTCCTGCGGAGAGGACGATGGCCCGTTATGAACTTTGACAACATAGTCGGGCAATAGGTCGAGTACGGGATAGCGCTGGCTAGTGACACACATCGGTCCGACGCCCAGCCCAAGGCGAGACGCTCCCTGCCAAACGCGATCACCCCCGTTCCTCGGGGCCCCGTCCTCTATCACGCGCAAAGCCCCCGTCTCGGGGGCGTGGGGATGACGGCGGCTCAGGCCCAGAGAGGCGCTACCTGCGTGCGTCGCTGATTCTCCCCTTCTCCCAACGCGTCCGCAGGACGCGCTTGGGACGAGGGGGTCGGGGGGTGAGGGGTCATCGGCGACCGGCGGGAACGCCCGTCGAAGCGACAGACGTCTTCCCCTGCTAGCAGGGGAGGAGAGTGCGCTGCACCGGCACCGCTACCACGCCCTCGAGGACGAGGCCTCGTCCTCGAGGGCTTCTCGCACATGGGGAGCGAAGGTGCAACGCCTCTGCGCGTCCCACCGTCTCCCCCGAACCGGGGGAGACAAGGAGAGGGGGTGGAGTGGCTCCGTCGCTGAATCGCTGAATCGCCGATTCGCTTACAGGATGACACAGATGAAAGAGAAACCTCGGGCGGCAGAATGCAGAATCCGTGAAATCCAATAATCTGTCGGCATCCGTGATTCAGATATGCCGGGGCGCATCAAGGAGCTGGCGGCGCGCAACCAGCACAACCTGTCGGCGCGCCCGACAGGCCCTCTTCCAGGGCGGCGCCACACGCTCGTAGTAACCGCTTATGAGTTCTGATTTCTTAACAGGGCAACAGGCCAGTGTATCGGAGCAGGTCGGGGGAGTCGTCAGTGGTTTGGTCTAGGAACATCGCCATCCGCTGTTTCAGTTCAGGCCAGCGATCGCTGTACCGATTCAGGTGAAGCACTTCTTGGCCAGCCTTGCGCCACATCTCCTCGATGGGGGAAACTCTCGGCCGCGCCGGGGCTTCTGTACCAAGGCTTCTACTCCCCCCTTCTGGTAGGCATTCAGCCAGGCCATCACCGTGTCGGGTTTCCGGCGCCGGTACAAACCACGCTGCAACACCCAATGGGCGGATCGGCCACTCGCTATCTTCAGCAGTGCCGCAGCGCGCTCCCGCCTATAGCTGCGCAATTCACGGTCACGCAGACGCCGCAACTCCACCTCTTGCTCGAAACCAAGTACCAGGTGACGTCGCTTGGGCATCTCCCACCTCCGCCAACGGGGATACCCGAGTGTCCCATTGCCCGATTATGTTGTCCAAGTTCATAAGCCGTTACTACGAACTTGCGTCGGGTGGACCTACAGCCGTACCATCAGTGGCGGGTCGTGGACACGGAGACGGGCGCGTAGCCGTTCGAGCGCAGCAGTTTCGGCACCCCGCGCGCAACCCGTGGAGCACCCGCGGCGCAGGGCTGACTGAACCCCGACACCCATCCTCGCCCGGCCGAAACTGCCAACGCGAGTTTCCTGCTCGGATAGTCAGGTGGTCTGCCCGAGCGGACTCCCTCGGACCGCCTGGACGCTCAACTGAGAGCAGGGAAACTCGCGCCTAGTCCTTATCGTTCTTGATGAAGACCGACAGGACGACGGTGACGGCGCTCACGATCAGCGCACCCAGGAAAGCGGGGATGAGGCCATCCACGTGGAAGCCGACGCCGATCTGTTGAGCGATCCACGACGCCAGCCACAAAGTGAACGCGTTGATGACCAGGGTGAACAGGCCAAGGGTGAGGATCCTGAGCGGGCACGTGAGGATCTTCAGGATCGGACGCACAATAGCGTTGACCAACCCCAGGACCACCGCCATCACCGCATACGCGATCCAGGCAGTGCCCTCGACTCTGATCCCCGGCACGACGAACGCTGCCAGGATGAGTGCCAGAATGGTGATAATCCAGCGTATCAGAAGTTTCATGTCAATCCACCTCCGTTTGTCGTTCGATTGTACTAACTACCCGAGATCGGTCGCCGTGTTGCGCTCGGGAGACGCTACAGGTCCGCGGCAAGGTAGAACCGGAGCGTGGTTTCATCGCCACCCACGCCAACCACCCGCGCCTGCATGCCGCCCGCACGCTCAAGCATCATCTTGTTGATGTCCGCATTCATCTGGTCGATTGGTCCCGACGGGATGAACATCGTGACCGGCAGGTAGCCGAGCCGCACGTCAACGATTTCCACCTCCAGTTGGCCATTGGGGGTGGCTCGCAGCGCGACCGTGCCGTGGATCACCGGCTGAAATGGGCCCAGCTCCACCTGAGCGATGAAATCAGCCTGCCCCCCGGGCCGGACGTCGAGGTGGGCGCCAAGCACGGGCACAGGCGAGGGGGATCCGCTGAGGTTGTCGCTCATACTGCGGTTGATGTAGTCCTCCTCGATGATCACCTCGATATCGTAGTCCGGGGGCGGCGCAGGCGCCTCCACAGACCCGGATCCCGGCATCAACATCAGCAGTGCAATCGCCAGACAGCAGACCAAGAGAATGCCAACGCCGCCACCGACGAGACACCCGAGCCACTGATCCAGACCCTTAGTTCCTCTGTTCTTGTCCATTCAGCCCACCTGACGGAGATGATGATGTGTTCATCGTCGGTAGTGATGTCCATGATCTGGGCGCCTGGGCCCAGTCCAGCCTCGATCTGCTCCTGCATCGGCCCGCTCAGGCCATCGGTCAAGCCGCTGGCGTCCAGCTCGAGCATCTCCCCAAGGTCGTACCCTGCGGCCTCTATGCTCTCGATCGCAATGCGGAGTTGCCCCCCCTCTAACGTTAGGAGAAGGACGATCTCCACGGGCACCTTCGCCACCAGGATGGTGAACTCGCCGTTGAACACCAGCCGGTTGCCAGGCTGCACATCCAACTCGCCCTTCACCGGCACGGTGTCCGGCAAAGCTTCGATCAGGGCGCGGTTGATGAACTGCTCTCGCATCTTCATGGTGATGTCGGGCCGTGTCGAGTCGGCGGCTAGCGGCGAGGGCACCGAGCCGCCGAATGCCGGGCTTACCGCCAGGCCAGACAGGGCACAACATGACAGCATACTTACTATGAGAGCCCCGACGCATCCCAGTAGAATCGGCCTACGTTCCGGCGAAGTAATACCGCCCATATCAGTCTGTCCTCCGAGTGTGGAACTTAAGCCGGCGCTGCCCGATACCGATCTCATCTCCGTCGTGCAGAGCCTGTCGCCGGGCGTGACGCCCGTTGACCGTGGTGCCATTCGCACTGTCGAGATCTGTGATTTCGAAGGCCCCGGCGCGAACATCAATCCGCGCATGCCGCCGGGACACCTGCGCGCCGGCGAGGTGGACGGTGCAGTCGTGCGAACGGCCGATAGTCATCCCCTCGTCCGGCACCGGGTAGCGCACCCCGCTGGTCTCGATCCAGCCCCTGCTCTCGCCTGCCTGCGCGGCAGGGAGATCGGAAGGCCGGTACGTCAGCTCAACGTCACCCAGCCGCAACCGGTCACCGGCCCCCAGGGTTGCGCGATCCACTCTCCTGTCGTTGACGAACGTGCCGTTCGAGCTCTGAAGGTCAGCCACGGTGCATACGCCCCCGGCACATTCGATGTGCGCGTGGCGGCGAGATACCTGCAGGCTGGGAAGCCGAATATCGGCGTCGGCGCCCCGCCCGAGGACCGTCGTGCCCTCGATCAACGGCAGAGGCGCTATGCCCGGCCCCCTCAACGTGCCGTATTGGCCCGCACCCTCCGGCACCGCATGCGGCCTGGCTGGAGGCGTGACGGGGGCAGCGGGCAGAGGAGCCGGGATGGCCACCGCGGGCTCTCGTGAACGCCGCCAGGCAACGAGCAGCAGCGCCACGCCACCCACCGACACGGCTGCGCCGCACAGGCCGGCGAGACCCATTACGCCCAGCAGGGCCGCTGGAAGCGTCCCGCCCGCGGCGCCCGTAGCTGGCGCCTCGGTCGCGAGTGGCGTCACCGTACTATAGGGGACTGGCGTACGCTCCGGCTCCCCGGTGGCCGGCGCCGCTGGGAGCAGGGTTTCAATTGCAGGGATCGTGGGCAGTGGGGTAGAATCCGGCGGCTCGGCAGACAGCCCATCGGGAGCCGGCAGCCTGAGCCTACCGTAGCCGAAGGCGTTGTCGGGGCCCGAAGGTCCCAAGTCGAGCGCGTGAGACTGCAGGTAGGCGATCACCTGCTGCCGGTCGAATTCAGGAAACGCGCTCCACACGAGGGCCGCTGCGCCGGCCACGTACGGGGTAGATGCTGACGTGCCATCGAACCCACTCGGGCCATACGTTGCTCCAGACACGCCCGCCGGCGCCGAGATATCAGGCTTGAGGCGTCCGTCGTTGCTCGGCCCGTTCGAGCTGTAGGAAGCCAGGCTGTCGTCGCGGTACTCGGTTGCGCCGACGGTCAATGCGCCCCTCGCATCGGCTGGCGTGTAGATACTGTGTACGGCAACCGGGAATTCCACCTCAGTGGGATCAGCGTAGAGGTCGAACACGACCGGGCGGGTGGCGTCGTAGGCCTTGATGACAGCGTAGTAGACACTGCCGGAGACCTGAGTGATCCGGATTCCCTCAGCCGCCTCCTGGCCCGCCCCGCCATCCTGGGTATCCCTAGCGCTCGCCACAAACTCCCCCTGGGAATCGTAGAGGTACAGGTCGTAGTCCTGCGTGGTCTCGCCCCAATCATTCCAGTTTAGGACGACGGTCAGCTCATCGGAGTGGGGCCAGATTCCAATTCTCTCATCGCCATCGGGGAACTCGTGTATGCCGTCTCCATCCGCGTCGGTAAACAGCCCGCGGTAGTGGCTCTGCGCCTCGTTGCCCGCGGAGTTGATCCAAAGCACCCCCTTCGCGGCCACGTCGTCGACGAACCGCGCATCCTCGCCGCTGCCATCCATCGGCCCCCAGATAGCTCCAGCGGAGTGGCTGATGATGTGCACGTTCTGCTGCAGCAGCCATTCCACAGCCTGGCCTTGGGCCACCATCGAGCCATCGTAGTAAGCGAGGAACAGCTCTGCCTCGGGGGCAGTCTCGTGGACAATCTCTGCGCAGGCCGTACCGTGGACCTCGTTGCTCTCCTCAGGCGCCTTACCGTACACGAATGATTTCGCGACTACGCCCTCTGGGAGCTCGGTGCCAAGAAGTTCACGGTAGCCACCAAAGCCCAGGTCGAGCACACCCACCCGGATCGACTGGCCCGCCAGGCCGGCGGCGTGCCACGCGTCCGCCCCAACGACACCAACACCCTCTCCCTGGACGCGACTGACCCGGTCGACACGCTTGAGAACGGGCAGCTCCAGGCGGATGATATGCTCCATCTGCGTGAGCTGCTGGAACAGCGCTTGAGACCCCTCCTGCTCCGCTAGTGCTTCAATGAGCGGTAGCGGGACGCCGATGTTGATTCGTTCCCGGTAGCTGCCCTCGACGGTGATGCCCACACCGTCGAGTTCGGCCGCGACGGCCGGGACGTTCTCGGCGCTATCCAGCACGAGTGTGATGCGTACCTCATCGCGGTCGTTGAGCAACCCGCGCGTGCGGGCCAGTTCCTCGGCGGCTTCGATCCCGCCACTCTCGTAGGCGATGACGAAGTCCTTGTAGACCGAGCTAAGGGAGGGGTCGGTGAGGAGGTCCGCCAGTTGCGGATACCCTTCCGCCAGTTCCCCCAGGGAAGGAGGCAGCTTCAATTCGGGGGCAGGCGGCGTCGTGGTTGCGGCGGGCGCGAACGCTCCGGAGGCGAACACCCACACCAGGACTGCGCTGGACAGGACGACCACGAGCCCAAGCACGACGAGGACGACGAGCAGCCCGCGCCGCTCCCCCAGCCGGTCGAGCCACGACGGCTGCCGCACCAATGCCGGGTCAAGCTTCAGCGAAGGCGGCGTTGGGCGATCTTCGAAATTGGGTTCTTCCATAGGCTACTTCTTGACAAGACTCCCGCCTCAAGCGGTGCGTCGACACGGCGCCTCGGCAACCTTGACCGGCGCGCCCCAGGCGACGCAAACGCCATCTTTGATGGCGGCTATCGCAAGCGGCCGCGCGAGGGCCAGGCGCACGCTACCGTAGCTGCCACGACCCATCGCCGAAGAGTACGTAAGTGGCGCCGAGATCGGTGCGCAGGATCGCTCCAGTATCGAAGTCCTGCGCCGTGGCGTCGTAACCGCGCTCACCGTCGATGGCCCAACCCAGGCCATCGCGCACGTCGCTGAAGCTGCACCAGACCCTGCCGAACCCCCGCAGTGGTGTCGGCGGGCTCTCCTCGGGCGCGGTGGCCGGACAGCTATAGACCGCGTCCCCCTCGTTCCAGGTATTGGGGAAACCAGCCCATGTCCCGGTCTGATATAGGACGAAGATGCTGTCACGGTCCTTGCGCCAGAACATGCCACCCGTCTCGAAGTTCTGCTCCGCCAGCCACGTACCGTGCGCCTCGTTGACAGCGCAGCCAAGCTGGTCCTGAAGCTCCTGCCACAGAGTGGCGAATGGACCGGTTACCTCGGGACAGCCAGGAGTGGGCGTCCGAGTTGGCGCTGGCGATGGCGTGGGCGTGCTTGTGGGCGCCTCGGTCGGGTGAGGTGTCCCCGTCGGTGTTGGTGTCCCCGTGGGTGTTGGGGTACCCGTTGGCTCGGGCGTAGCCGTCGTGGTATCAGGCGTGCGGGTCGGGGTATCGGATGGGGCGGTGGCGGATGGCGTGGGCGAGGCCGCAGGCACCGGACTGCCGGCAGGCTCGGTCGCGAGTGTGGGCATTGGTGACTCGACGGCGCCCTCACCCGACGAAGTACGCTGGTTGAACAGCCATACGGCGCCGATCACCAGTCCGCTGACCAGGATCGCGCCAACAATGAGCAGGGCGATCCCCATGCCGCCAAACATCCAGGGCGCCGCTGTGCGCCTGCGACCGGAAGGGGGGCCTCCTGCCGAGCGCCCGCCTGCAGGTGGCGGAACCGCCGCGGCCGCGGCGAGAGCGGGCGGAACAGTCGGCCGGCTGGCGTGGAGCGCCTTGCGCATACTAGCCGCGCTCTGGAAGCGCGCGTCTGGCCGAAGCTCGAGGGCCTTCGTCACGATTGCTTCCACGGGCGGGCTCACTCCGGGATTCATCGACCGCACCGGCCGCAGCGCGGCCGGATTGACCACCCGCTGCGTTGCGGTCGGCGGCGCATGGCCCACCAGGGCGTGGTACATCGTCGCACCCAGCCCGTAGACGTCGCTGCGTACATCCGTGTGTGTCGAGTCGGCGTCATACTGCTCTGGCGGGGCGTATTCCGGCGTGCCCATGCCTCGCATCGCCGTACGCGTACGGGGGTCGGCCGGGTTCCACAGCTTGACCAACCCGAAGTCGACCAGTACTGCCTGCCCCTCGGGGCTGATGATGACGTTCTGCGGCTTCACATCGCGGTGTATCACCCCGCTGGCGTGGCAGTAGGCCAGCGCGCCCAGCAACTGATCGGCCCAGGCCAGCACCTCCGCCTCGGCTTGCGCCCCTCTCTGGGCGATCCGGCGCGCAAGGCTGTCGCCCTCGGCGAAGCCCATTACCAGGTAGGCGTTTCCGCCTTCTTCGAAGAAGTCAGTTACGCGGACCAGGTTGGGGTGGTTGAGGCGAGCTAGGACGTTCGCCTCCTGGTGGAACTGCTGGCGGAGCTGGGCCAGGGCATGAGGGGCGAGCCCGGGTTGCGGGAGCATCTCCTTGAGCGCGATGGACACGTTGAGCCGCGTATCCCACGCCTGATAGACTGCGCCCATCCCCCCCTGGCCCAGTAGCGATATTACGCGATAGCGTTGTTGGAGAGTCTGTCCCGGCGTAAGCGCCATTCGTTCTCCGATAGCGAATCACCGTCCTGCGAGTTGCTGGGGTCTCCCTCTGCAGCGGAGCGTTTGGGAGACGACCGGCAGGAGGGTGACCCAGGCAGGCTTGAGGGCTTTCAGTCTCCGATGTTCCTCAGCTCAGTTGCACCAAGGTGACGCGATGTAGTACTGGTTGGAGACACTCTGACCATCGGCTGAATCGACCCGTATCGAGTGTATGATTGTGCAGCCGGCCTCTGTGAAGTACAGGTAGTACTCCCTCTCGTTGCTGACGTCCTGGAACGCATCGTGATGGATGGTGAATGGCGGGGCGCCACCACTGATCCGCACGATGATCAGGCAGCGGTGCCCTCCCTCCGCAGTCTCGTGCCCATCTAGTTGAGTTGGCACGGGGAAGCTAAGCGGGCCAGCGCTCGGCGGGGACGTCGGCGAGGGCTCAGGTGATGGTGTAGCTGTGGGTGGCGGTGTCGTTGGCGGCGACGTTGGCGCAGGCGTCGGTGTCGCAGTGGGCGGAGCGGTCGTCGCCGAAGGCTCCAGGGTGTCGGTCGGTGTCGGCGGCACTGCAGTCGGCAAGGGCTCCGGCGTTTGCGTTGGCATAGGCGATGGCTCGGGCACGTCGGTGGGCGTCGGCAACGGGGTATCGGATGGTGCGGGCATGGGCGAAGGCGTGTCGGTTGGACTGAGCTCAGCGTCCAGCTCGTCCCCGCCAGCGGTCTCGCTCGACCCCCTGATGGGCAATGGCAGACCGATCCCGCCGCCCCCTGTGACCAATAGAGCTGCCACCGAGATTCCTGCTACCAGCACCACGACAGCCAGGGCGACGATGACCCAGAGCCAGGCTGGCGTGCGCCTGCGACGGGGCGGCGGCCGCCTCGTAACCGGCGCCTGCACGGCGGCGGCCTGCGCCACCTGTTGCCCGCCGACGGGAACGGGCACTGGCATAGGGATCTGGCCCTTGAACGCCATCGACATCTCCTTCGCTGCAGCGAAGCGTCTGTCAATCGCCAGCTCGGTCGCCTTCATTATCACCGCTTCGGTCCGAGCCGACATGTTCGGGTTCAAGACCCGCGGGGGACGGTAGTCGCCCGGATTGGCGATGCGCATCGTCGCCGTGGGCGGAGCATACCCGGTGAGTGCCTGGTAGATGGTCGCGCCCAAGCTGTAGATGTCGCTCCGGGGATCGGTATGGCCGGCAGCGACGTCGTACTGCTCCGGGGGCGCATACTCGGGCGTGCCCATACCTCGCATCGCCGTCCTCGTATGCGGATCGCCAGGATCCCAGAGCTTGACGAGCCCGAAGTCGACCAGAACCGCCCTCCCATCCGGCCGGATAATGACGTTCTGTGGCTTGATGTCTCGGTGAATGATACCCTGGTTATGGCAGTAGTTCAGGGCGTCCAGCAACTGGTCTGCCCAGTTCAACACCATTGATTCCGGCAGCGCTCCCGACCGCCCGATGGCGCTGGCCAGGCTCTCCCCTTCGACGAAGTCCATCACCAGATAGGTGTTGCCATCCTCCTCAAAGTAGTCCCCGACCCGTACGAGGTGCGGGTGGTTGAGGCGAGCCAGGATCTGGGCCTCTTGCTGGAACTGGCGCCGCAGCCCGGCGAGCGTGTCGGCGTCCAGGCCTGGTTGCGGGACCATCTCCTTCAGGGCGACGGAGATATCCAGGCGTGTATCCCAGGCGCGGTAGACCGCCCCCATGCCGCCTTGGCCCAACTCAGCAACGATGCGGTAGCGATTCTGGAGAACCTGTCCGGTCCGAAGCGTCATTGTAGACTCCAATCAGTTACACCACGGGGCGTTGATATAGTAGTCATGCGATACACTCTGCCCGTCGCTCGATTCCACCTTGATCGTGTGCACGATCGTACATCCAGACGCCAAGAACACCAGGGCGACCTGCCGGTCCGCGGTCAGGACCGAGTCTGTGTCGTGATGAACGACGAACGGACCCGCCCCGCCTGTAACATGCAGGATGATGGTGACCTCATAGTTGCCGTTGAGCTTCTGCCAGTCATCAAGCATTGAGGGCACCAAGAAGTCCAATGGTCCTTCACTGCCGGCCTGCAGCGAATCCCACCACGCCTGCCATAGGGCAGGGTCCATCTCGAAATCCTCTCCCGTGATTGCCCTGAGCGCCTCGACAAGTGTCGCCTGTAGCTGCGGATCGGCCCCCTGTAGGGCCTGGATGAGCTCCGGGACTGCCTGCATAGCCTGCGGACCGAACGCCCCCAGGGCGCCGGCCACGATCTGCTGCACATCCACGTTGGGATCAGCCAGCGCCTGCATAAGGGCTGGGAGCGCCATCTCGGCCTCGGGGCCAAGCGACGTGAGCACTTGGGCGACGGCCTGACGTGTCTGGGCGTCCTGGTTGCCCAACGCCTGGATCAGCATCGGAATCGCTGGCGCGGCGTCTGGCCCCATCGCGATCAACTGGTCGGCGGCAGCCGAGCGTGCCTGGTCATCCCCCTCGACCAAGGTCTGCACGAGCCTGGTGATCTCATCGGGAACTGGCGGCACCGTTGCAGCCGGGGGCGGGGCTACCGTCGGCGTCGGCGTGGTCGTACTCGTGGGTCGTGGGGTGGCGGTCGGCCTGAGCGTACTGGTCGGCTCGGGCGCGTCGGTTGGTGAGGGTACGGGCGTATCCGACGGCATGGGCGTGGCCGTCGGCGAAGGAGTCGGCACAGCTTTCTGGGCGGGCTCGGCCGTGCAAGACGCTGCCAGCACCAATGCCATAGCAAGCCCAATCACAATCACTCGTCTATCCATCTCAGCACCTCCATTGTCTGCGCCAGGCTGCGCGAAATTGTGCAGTGTGTACCCTGGCGCACGTCCTGGCGCACGTCCTGGCGCACGTGCAACGGTTCTACAGACAGCCTGCCGCTTCCAGCCTTGTCGTGTCTCCGCCGTCCTCTAGCGAGAGCACAGAGGACGACGCCGTTCCCGTTATGGCGGGCGTCACAGTGACGGCGGGTGTCTCAGCAGACGGCGGTCCGACGGTGAAGCTCCAGTGTTCGCTCGCGCGCGTTACGAGCCCCCCGGCGCGGAGCTCGACCCACCATTCGTAGTCATCACCCTCTTCCGCCACCACAGCGCAGGGGTCTGTGTCCGACTCCAATTCGCACAGCTCTCCGTGATCTGAATTCACGACGAAGTCCACCAACTGGTCGGGAGCCGGGCCGCTCCATCGCCAGCGCAGGTCGATGGTACCGGAGGGCACGCGCGCGCCGTCCAGAGGCGACTCGAGAGTGAAGCCGACTGACCCCGCGGCGGCGGTTTCGGTCTCAGTGGGGGCGAGCGTCGCGGTCGGGAGGGGGGTGGCGTCGAGCGCGTCGGTGAGGATAGGCGTCTCGGATGGCGCAGGAGTCTCCCGCGAGAAAAGCCCGGGGAGAAAGAACCCGCCGACAACGATCAGTGCTATACCAGCCAGCGCGATCCCCCCGAGGCCAGCGATCATCCACGGAAGGAGCCGGCGCCGAGGCGTGGCTGGTGTTACCTTGGCTGCCGGCATAAGGGGCATGGTCGACGCCTCGCCCCCGGGCAATGCTGCCTGCACGACCAGCGCGCTGATGTTGTCGGAGCCGCCCCGATCGCTGGCCATAGCAATCAGCCGGGGCACCGCCTCGCTAGGCGGGTACTGGCTCATAGCTGCCAGCATGTCCTCCTCACGCACGTATTCGGAGAGACCATCTGTACACAGGAGCAGTGCGTCGCCGGGCAGCAGCTCACCGCTATAGGTATCAACCTTGACATCTGGCCTGGACCCCAGGGCCCGGGTGATGACGTTGCGCTGTGGGTGCGCGCGGGCCTCTTCGGCCGTTAGCAGGCCAGCGCGGACCTGCTCTGCAACGAAGGAGTGGTCGCGAGTGGCTTGCGTGACTTTGCCCTGGCGCATCATATAGGCCCGGCTGTCACCGACGTTGGCCAGGTATAGCTCCCGCCCTCGCACCACCGCCGCCACCACTGTCGTGCCCATACCCGCTCGCGTCGCCATCCTCTGGGCCTCCTGATAGATGTACTCGTTGGCTCTCTTGATGGCGAGAGTGAGAGAACGGCGAACGTCGACGTCCGGGTCAGCGTAGTACTGTTGCGATATCATCTCGACAGCGCTCTGGCTGGCCACGTCTCCGGCCTGATGCCCTCCCATTCCGTCCGCCACAACGAAGAGCACCCCTTTCTGGTGTCGCTGAACTGGATCGGGCGGGCTGAAGGCGTCCAGGAAGTCTTCATTGTGGGCCCGCACGCGCCCCACGTCCGTGCCTTTGGCAAAGACGAACGGGGCGGGTTCAGGCTGGGCGTTCTCGTCGGACATAGGAGTCTCCTTGACCTAGGCCACTAACGCAGCCGCCGACCAGTGATAGGAGCGATGCCTCGGTTCAGGCGCGGGATATCCGTCAGCGTTCGGCGCCAGCAGGCATTCCTGAGCAGCCCCAGATGGATGCGTCGAGGCGGGGCACAGGATTGCGGGTATCACAGATGCGCGGGCGAGCGCAGGCAGAGACGTGGGCAAAGCTGAGGGCATAGACGAAGACAAGCCCGCCGCGTTGGGCAATTGTGCGGGACTGGCTGCGAGCCTGAGCCAGTACACCGCAATCAGGATCACGATCACAACCAAGGCGATCAGCGCGACGCCAGCCGCGATCACCAGACCCTCGGACCCAGACGCCAGCGCTGTTCCACGCCCCCCGCGACGCAACAGCTCGATGAAGGCGCCAGCGCTGGCCGGGCGTTCACGCGGGTCCTTTGACAGGGCGTCGTCGAATGGCCGTTGAACGCAGCGAGACAGGTCAGGCCTCAGTTCGCGCAAGGGTGTTGGCGCTTCTGTCAGATGCTGCCGGACCAGTACCACGTCGAGATCTCCGCCAAAGGGCGGTTGCCCGGCCAGCATCTCGTATCCAACACAGGCCAGTGAGTAGAGATCGCTCCACGGACCCACGGGCCGGTTCCCTGCCGCCTGCTCGGGAGAGAGATACCGGGGAGTACCTTGATGCGTCATGCTCCCGACCCGGAGGGCCGACCCGAAGTCGGCCAGAACGACCCGCCCGTCCCCAAACATGAGGATGTTCTCCGGCTTGACGTCCAGGTGTACGATGCCTTGCTGATGGATGTGGTCCAGCACGTCGGCCATCGGCGTCAGGTAGCGCAGCACTTCCTCGCGACTGAACTTACGAGCTTGCCCCTGGCACCTGCGGAGCATCTCACGTAGAGACGTGTCGACGAACTGCATAGCGAGGTACGGGTAGCCATCAGGGGTCTCGCCCGCGTCGTAGACCTGGCGAACGCCGGGGTGGGAGACATTGCCAGTAAGCCGTATCTCCCGACGAAAGGATGCAAGCGCCTGGGAACCGCGCTTGCTGAGCACCTTCAGCGCCACCCAGCGCCCGACGCTTCTCTGCCAGGCCCGGTAGATCACTGCGTGGCTACCACGGCCGATCTCCCGGTCTATCTGGTAGGAGCCAATCACATAACCGGCAGGCAGGTTCATCGATCTGACGGCGTCCGGCCTGTCCTCTGGGTCCCTGCTGCCAGATTGTGCGCAGCGGCGATCTCTCAGAATAGGGACTGGCAGCCCGACCAGGCGAACGTACGACCTCACGCTCGATTCTAGCACGGTTCGAGGACAGCGGCCAATCACCCGTCGGGCTGAGCGCCCCTGCGAGCGACGCTCACCACTGATGTCGCGCATAGGTGGCACGACAGACCTACTCCGGGAGCTTGCGGCGGCGTGGGGCTGGTACCACGCCACCGGTGCGGCGTTCCCCGCGCTGTCGTTTCACATGCGCGGCGCTCGGGAAGCGAGACAGATCGGCCGTCGTCGTACTGAGCAGGCTGGCGACCGAGCATCACGCAGGAACTCGGCGCCGTCCGTTCACGGTGTGAGCCGGGTGGATGAACAGCAGGCGACGCGTCACAGATATCTGCTTTCAGCGGAGCTGTCGCCGGAGCATAGTGTGGCGTATCTCGCCCGCACCGGGGCGCGGTACGCGCCGCTATACACTGTCTTTCCGCCGCTGGAACACGACCGTCAGCACAATTGTGCCCAGGATGATAGCGCACATGTTGATCCAGCGGGAAACGTAGCTGCCCTTGAAAGCGCGGTTCTGGGCGTCGAAGATGGCCTTCAGCGTCCCCTCAGCGCCACCGACGGCCTGCTCCCGGTTCCGCTGCCAGTCGGCCCGGTCGTCGGCGTAGCCCTCCATCGATAGCTGGTATTCGTCGCCCTGACCTTCGCGCTGGTCCTGATACTCCGTTCCCTGCCCTTCGCGCGCATCCTGATACTCATCGCCCTGCCCCTCGCGCAGGGCTTGATACTCATCTCCCTGTGCCTGCATATCGTCCATGTATTCGTCGAAGTCGGCAGGGTTCTCCGGCGTCGGCAGCGGCGTCATCGTCGGGTAAGGGGTCAGAGTAGGATACGGTGTGAGCGTAGGATACGGGGTTGGCTGTTCAGGCTGTTCGGGCTCCGGCTGGGCAAGGGCGGTCTGCCCTTCCTCCGTGTAGTAGTCAGGGTTCTTGATCCCGGGGAAGGTACTGCACGGTCCCGTGAAGATGCGCGAGCCCATACACTGGCAACCCGCGGCAGCCTTCTCGTCATCAGACAGATTCAGATAGTCATTCCAGCCCAGTTGCCCGTCCTGGCCGTCCTTATCCAGGTCGTCCCAACAGGCGTCGTCCACCAAGGGCTCGCCGAACCCGAAAATGTTGACGCCGGCCTCGAAGCTCCAGCGGTTCGAGACGACGACACTGGCGATCTCACCGGCCGGCCCCAAGACGTCTAGCGGCATCAGTCCTCCGGCGAAGAGGAATTGCGGCACCAGGAACACGATCGCAAGCAGAACGGCGACGTTCTGGTTGGGCGAGAGGGCCGAGACCGTGAGCCCCATCAGGTAGCCGGAGAAGGCGCTCAGGAAAGCCGTGATGAACAGGGCGATCCACCGGGTCAGTCCGAGGGTGTCAGCCCCGACGACCGTGCCCGGCCACAGACCAACCATCAACCCGTAGCGAATGATCAAGAAAGCGACCGCCGTGTACAGGGCCATCACGAAGCCTACCCACACCTTGGAGAGGACGTACGACACAATCTTGAGATTGATCGCCCGCTCCCGCTTGTAGATGTCAACCTCCTTGACAATCTCGCGCACGCTCATCAGCATTCCAATAAGGTAGGCGATGAACGCGTTCATAAACGCCATCATAATCAGTGCGCCCGCATCGCCGGTTACGGGGTTGAAGACGTCGCGTCCGGTAGTCTCCATGAACGACATGAGGGGAGCTAGCGCGAGCATCAGCACGAGGCCAGCCCGATCCTGTGTCAGAATGCGCAGGTTGCGCCTCGAGAGGATGAAGAACTGGCGCAGAGCGGACACGCGCTTGGGGCCCGCAGTCCGCCGTACCTTGGCCGCAGTGGCCCCGGTCGGCTGGGATGCAGCATCTCCCACCTCCCGCTCTCTCAGACGTTTGATGACATACTCCATGTATGGCTGGGAGTGCTGGTAGCGCTTGGCCCATTCGTCTCCCTCTCCGCGCGTCTCGTCCTCGAGGAGCACATAGATGTCGTCGAATTCGATGTCCTTGGTGCGGCGCTCGTGGTCGGTACGGAACTGGTCGAAGTAGGTCAGCGCCTCCTCAGGCGGGCCGTAGTAGGCCACGTGCCCACCGCGCACCAGGAAGATAACCTTGTCGCACATCATCACGTTCTTGGTAGCGTGGGTGATCAGGAGAATGGTACGCCCTTGGTCCGCCAACTTGCGCAGCAGGCGCATCATGTTGTACTCGGTGCCAGGATCCAACCCGCTGGTCGGCTCGTCGAGGAAGAACAGGCGCGGCTTGGTAATAAGCTCCACACCGATAGAGACGCGCTTGAGCTGCCCACCCGAGAGCTTGTTGATGGGCAGGTCCCTGCGTTCGCTCAGGTCGAGTTCTTCCATCACCTCCAGGATGCGCTGGTTTCGCTCCTCGGGCGTCGTGTCGGCGGGCATGCGCAATTGGGCTGAATAGTCCAGCGCAGAGTACACGGTCAGCTCTGTGTGCACGATGTCCTGTTGAGGCACGTACCCCATGTCGTTGCGGAACATGTCGGAGTTCTGGTAGAGATCGATGTTGTTGACCAAGACCGTGCCGTGGGTTGCTGGCCGAAACCCATTGATGGCATCCATCAACGTGGACTTTCCCGAGCCACTCAGCCCGACCAGCGCGACGAACTCCTGAGCAAAGATGGACAGTGATATGTCTTGCAGAAGGTTCTTGTCTTTGCTGACCCACTTGTGGAGGCGCAATGCATCGACTCGCAGCCCTTCCACCGCCATGCGCTGCAGCACGTTCGCGCCTAGACGCAACCGGTACGGACCAATCCGCACCTCGTCACCTTCCTTGAGCCAGCCCTGCTTCTCAATCCGCTTCCCGTTGACGAAGACACCGTTGGAGCTCTTGAGGTCGGTGATGCGCTGGCGCGTGCCCATTCGCTCGATCGTTGCGTGATAGCGGCTAACCAGGGGGTGATCGAGCACCACCGTGTTCTCACGTGACCGGCCGATAGTGACTGTGTCGGAGGTGAGCTGAAGCTTCTGCGAAGGCTGAGGGGCGGCGGCGGCGGGGCGAGGCGCTACAGACTGGAAGCCGATTCGCTCGCGAAACTCGAGCGCCACGTCCCGTCCGATGTAGAGCACATCGCCATTCGACAGCACTCTCTGCTGCACGGGCTGGCCGCCGAACTGCAGACCGTTGCGGCTCCCCAGATCGGTGATCCAGACGGACCCATCGGCTGTCTCGACCCGTGCGTGGTGGCTCGAAACCGTGGGCGATTCGATCACGATCGCGTTGTCGTCCGCGCGCCCCAAGGTCATGCTGGGAGCCGTGACTGCGTAGCGTGTCTGGCGCCCCGCCAAGTGGACGATCAGTCCCGCCGGTCCCTTCGGCGAGACGCGCACCTGGGCGGTTAGTGGCGGCGGCGCTGGCGCTTCCGCAGAAGCTATGCGCACAGCGAAAGTAAGGTCCGCGATCTGGACGTGATCACCCAGCCCAAACGGCGTCGGGACACGGCTACCCAGGGGCCGGTTATTGAGACGCGTCCCGTTGAGCGATCCTAGATCCATAACGGTGAAGCCACGGTCCCCGGCCGTGAGGTGCAGCCTCGCGTGGTGGCTCGAAACCAGTGGGCTATCCAGGATCACGTCATTGTCGTCGGCGCGTCCCAGCTCGAGCTCACTCTTGGTGATGGGAATCTCATCCACCAGGCCCCCTACCTGGACCTGCAGCACGAGGCCGCTAATGGCGCTCACCCCCGCCGAGGCGGCGGACCCACCCGCACTCCTCACGCTCAGCGTTGTGTCGCCCACAACGATCACATCCCCCGGGCCAACGGGCCTCGGAGTGCGCTCAGCAATGCGCTGACTGTTGACGAAGGTGCCGTTGCGCGATCCCACGTCAGATATGACCACGGCGGGACCGCTGAGCGCAACGCGCGCATGATGGCCGGACACCTTGGGATCCGACAATGACACATCGTTGTCCGACGCCCGCCCTAGGGTCAAGCCGGCACCCGACAGGGCGTAGTCCCGGCTCTGTCCGTCCGGTGTGCTGACTCGCAGGATGTACTGGGTGGCGCTCAAATCGCCCTCCTCTGGGTTCCCGGTTGATGCACAAGATGGGGGTTCCCGAGGGAAACCCCCATCGAGAGATCTACGCCATCGAACGGAGCACCCTAACTGCTGAGTGTTACGA
>JAUVSX010000031.1 GCA_030596915.1 Chloroflexota bacterium
CGAGTTCCCTCTATAAGCACTACAAGATAGTGCAACTAGTGCTGCGGATCTGATCCGCGCTCACACTCACGGTGTGTATGAGCGCTTATCGGGTCCGCTTTTTGGTTCCAAGAACCTGGCACGAAGCAAGGGAGCAGAGGTCGAGATGATCGAAGTTGCCACACGAGAGCGAAGTGCCGCACCATTCGTCGCGGTGCCGCCTTCGAACACCGGTCGCCCGGGCACGACGACGCTCGAAGGTGAGGTAGAGGGGGCAGGAACACCGGAGCACCGCGCGCCCTGCGCCCGAAACTCGGCGCCATCGGGAAAGACGAGGGTACTTGTAGAAGACAAACACAACGTGGGGGCGGTGCGCAGTCGCGGAATGGCGAAGCGACAGGCATCGTTGCTCCGGAGCGGAGAGTACGACCGTGAGCGCCCGCGCCGTGGCGAAGTCCTGGAGGGTGTGATTCCCTCAGTCGGGGAGCACGACCTGGTCGTTGACATCGGCGCCAAGAGGGATGCCATCGTCCCGCCTCGAGATCTCGAGCTTCTGGATGAGGAGCACAGAGCCAGCCTGCACAAGGGAGACCACGTGCCTGTGTACATTATGCAGGCCGCGGGCCACCGCGGAGGGCTCATCGCGTCGCTGAACCTGGGTCTCAAGCAGAACGACTGGCTCCGCGCTCAGGATCTCTTGGACAGTGGCGAGGTGGTTGAGGAAGAGGTCAAGGAGGTCAACCGCGGTGGGGTGGTCGCCGCGTTCGGGCGATTGCGGGGGTTCGTGCCGAACTCTCATCTGACCTCGATACCTCGTGGCTTGCGGGGCGACAGGCTCCGTCAGGCCAAGGCCGACTTGGTGGGACAGACACTTTCGATCGCCGTCATCGAAGTGAACCAGCGCGGGCGGCAACTCATACTCTCGGAGCGCGCCGCTGTCCGGCGCAAAGCACAGCAGATCCTACTCGAGCTGAACGAGGGCGACATCCGAAGTGGCACCGTAGTCAACATCGTCGATTTTGGCGCCTTCGTTGACCTGGGGGGCGTCGATGGGCTGATCCATATCTTGGAGCTTGACTGGACTCACGTCGAACACGCCGGCGACGTGGTAACCGTCGGTGAAGAGATCGAGGTATACGTCCTCAGCGTGACCGTGAGCGGCTGTGCGTGGGCCTCAGCCGCAAACGACTGCTGCCCGATCCGTGGCACTCTGTCGTGGACAAGCTGCATACGGGAGAGCTAGTTGACGGAAGGGTCACTGGCGTGGCGAGCTTCGGGTTCTTCGTTGACATCGGCGACGGCGTCGAAGGCTTTGTCCACCTGTCCGAGATGCCTGGCAGGCACACCAGGCTGTCCGAAATTGAGGCCGGCAGCGAGGTCACGGTACGCGTGCTGAGCATCGACGAGAGGAAGCGTCGCGTCTCCCTCAGGCTAGAGCAGAACGGAAGAGCCCCTGAACACGGACAGGTGCCGTCCGAGCGCGCCGTGCCATCGCGCTGAAGCGAGGCCTGGTCGGACAGCAGAGTTCACGTGTCGGGGGCGGTACACAAGAAGGAGTCACGATGCCCAAGATGAAGACGCACAAATCTACTTCGAAGATATTCCGCCGCACGAGGGGTGGCAAGGGTAAGCTCGTGCGGACGAAGCAAGGCAAGTCGCACTTTCGGCGTAGGAAGAGCAAGCGGGCGAAGCGCCTCTTCGACGAGATGGTCGTGGTCGAGGATGCCGGAGTGCGGAAGCGCGTACGCCGCCTGGCACCATACCTGCGTGGCAAGTGAGCTATCGATGGCAGCTATGAACACCTAAACGGGCGATGATAGGGACGCACACAGGCTGCCAGCCCGCGATCGCCAACAGACTTTCCGCGGCACGCTCGATGCTTCCGGCGTTGAGGATCGGGCACAGGGACGGTCTAAGTGCGGCACGCGGCGGCCGAGGGGGACGTGTGGCGACCAGCCCCCCTCCGTCCCGCGAAGCGGGAGAGTGGTTCTGAGCAGCAATGGGCCCTGTCCCTCCCCTTCCGGCGGGACGAGTGACCGGCTTGCTGCGTTGCGCAGGTGGTGGTCAGACGAGTTGGGCGAGTTATCGAGTGGAGAGCCTCTACAAAGGGGGTAATGGGTATGAAAGTGAAAGCAAGCGTGAAGCGTCGCTGCCCAAAGTGCAAGATCGTTCGGCGCCGCGGCGTGGTGTACGTGATATGCGATAACCCCAAGCATAAGCAACGACAGGGACAGCTGGCGCTGGAACGGGGTTCGTCGATGGTGATGGACAGGAGACGAGTTTGTGCCCCGGATTGCGGGCGTTGACATATCGTTGAACAAGTGGGTCGAACCAGGACCGTGCTAGGTCGTGGCCGCCGGCGCAGGTTGAGGCAGAAGTGGCTGGAAAGGAAACGGATGGGAGTGGCTGATCACGAACAGTCCCAGCATCTCTCCTCGGTCGAGCAGCTGCTCGATCGAGGACACAGTATTGGATACGTGACCTTGGGCGAGATACAGGCCGCTCTGGCCCAGACTGGAGGGGAAGGCGAACTGTATGCCAGGCACGCAGACGACCTGTTCCGACGGCTGCAGGAGGCGGGGACGCCGGTCTACGAAACCGATGCGGAAGCCCCGGCAGCCGAGGCCAGGACGTTTCATGAGATACCGGGCGATAATGATGCTGATCCCCACACCGAGCTGAGCCAGGTGCCGACGCATGATTCCGTTGGGCTCTACTTTGCAGAGATCGGTGGTCTACCCCTGCTGACCCACGCGGAAGAGGTGCAACTGGCCAAGCGAATGGAGCGGGCGCGGGAAGCCGATGAGATTCTCTCGCGCAACGGTCGCGATCCTCAAGAAGCTGAACGACTGCGGCAGATGTCCCGCCAGGGCAGGGAGGCGCGCGACTATCTGATCCGGGCGAACACCAGACTCGTTGTGAGCATCGCCAAGAAGTATCGTGGGCTGGGCCTGTCATTCCTGGATCTCATACAAGCGGGGAACCTGGGATTGATCAAGGCTGCCGACAAGTATGACTACAGGCGGGGAACCAGGTTCAGCACGCTCGCTACTTGGTGGATCCGGCAGGCCGTGACACGCTCTGTGGGGCGGCACGGGCGCACAATCCGTCTGCCAATCCATACGGGAGCTCAGCTTCGCAAGGTCCGCCGGCTTGAGCAGCTGCTGGCCCAGAGCCTGGGGCGCGACCCTACCGCCGAGGAGATTGCAGACAGCCTGGGTACCGTGTCACCGGCCAGGGTCCGCTGGATGCTTCGTGTTGCACGACGCCCGCTTTCTCTTGAGAGGCCTATCGGTGAGGACGGCGACGATGAGCTCGGGAGCTTGATCGAGGATACGACTTCGCCATCGCCGACTGAAACCACTGAGCGCGAGTTGCTGCGTGATGAAATGGCGAGGATGCTGGAGGGCCTACCTCCAAGGGAGGTCCACGCGCTGCGTATGCGCTTCGGCCTTGACGGGGGACGTCCTCTCACTCTGAAGGAGATGGGCGACCGGATGGGCGTGACGCGCGAGCGCGCCCGACAGATTGTGGTCAAGGCGCTGCGACGGCTGCGCCATCCGCGCCGCAGCCGCCATTTGTTGAGGTACCTGGAGTGAGGGGCTCAACAGTGAACCTGTGGCAAGTGCAGAAGGCGTGAATCCTGTGGTAATCAAGAGCCAAGAGAGTGCTGCGCAGGCTCTGAGACGCGAGATGGGTGAGCTACGCGGTCAGGTTGCCGCGCTGGAGATGGCGGACAAACACAGGCCGGAGTACGGGCTAGAGAGGGGCGACCCAGCCATCACACGCTGGGAGTTGGAACGCGCGCTCCTTGAGCGGCTCAGACAGCGTGCAGCAAAGGTCGAGCAGGCGTTGACGGAAGTAGGCAATGGCACGCGTGGGATCTGCGCCCAGTGCGGCGAGCACATCCACCCCGATCGCGTGGCTGTTTTGCCCGGCACACGGCTGTGCATTCGTTGCGCCAAGGAGGCAGAGGGTGAGTCGAGGCCGCGTCGTCGACGTCGATAGGCTGGGATCGTGAGGCAACGGCTGAGTAGCGTGAACTTCCGCAGCTTTCGTCGCCCGAGCACACTGATGCCCTGGCGCGGCGCCAGGCGGCGGCCATTCACCACGATGATGGCCACCGGGCCAGCCTATGTTGATCGCGCGCACGCTGGGCTGCCGGGGACGGGGGCGACGCGGCAACGGAGAGGGGAGAGGTGATGAAGACAGTGATAGCTGGCGCGCTGGGGGAGTGTGCGCACGTCGCCGGCGTGATCCGATTCCTCTGGTTGGCCGAGGCGGCCGGATGGCAGAAGGAACAGCGGATCGCCGACCTGGGCACTGTGCCACAAGGGGCAGACAGCGGCGAACCGAGGCGTTGGGTGTCGCCAGGGACAGAATCGGCCGGCGACACGATCGAGGCAGAAGGAGGCATCTGAGTTTGAGCGAGAAGACGAGCTACACTGTCATCGGGGCCGGCCATGGTGGCAAGGCAATGGCTTCGCATCTTGCGTTGATGGGCTTCGGAGTCACGCTCTACAACCGCACGCCGGATAGCGTAGCTGTCATCAAGGCACGCGGCGGGATCGAGTTGAAGAGCTACGAGGGGGGGCCCCACGGATTCGGGCAGCTTGCGTTGGTCACGTCGGATCTGGGCGAGGCGTTGGAGCGACCGGATGTGATTATGGTCGTCGTTCCCTCCACAGCTCACGCCAGCATCGCCGAAGCCGCAGCCCGGCACCTGCGCGATGGGCAGATCGTTGTCCTCAATCCTGGCCGGACGGGTGGCGCGCTTGAGTTCACCCGCGTCCTACGCGATACCGGCTGTCAGGCCGAGGTTGTCGTAGCCGAAGCGGGCACGTTGCTTTATGCTTGCCGATCCGATGGCCCAGCCCAGGCACGTGTCTTCAGCATCAAGTACTCAGTCCCGCTGGCAGCGCTGCCGGCCACGCATACGCCGCAAGTCCTGGAAAGACTGCGCACCGCCTATCCTCAGTTCATCGACGGCACGAGCGTGCTGCACACCGGGCTCAACAATATGGGCGCCATCTTCCACCCAGCCTTGACGTTGCTCAATGCTGGGCGCATCGAGTCTACGGGGGGCGAGTTTCAATTCTACATCGACGGCGTCACGCCGTCGGTTGCTCGCATGCTGGAGGTATTGGACCGGGAACGGGTCACCGTCGCCTCGGCGTTGGGCATCCGTGCACAGACGGCGCTGGAATGGCTCAAGATGGCCTACAATGCGAGGGGAACGAATTTGTTCGAGGCGATTCACAACCAGCCAGGCTATGAGGGAATCATGGCACCGCGCACGCTTAGGCACCGGTACATCACCGAGGACGTGCCGATGAGCCTGGTGCCCATCGCCGCGCTGGGGCAGCGGCACGGTGTGTCTGTGCGCGGCATTGACAGCGTCATCCAGCAGGCCTCCATCGTGCACAGGACTGACTACTGGCGCCGTGGACGCACGTTGGACAAGCTGGGGATCGAGGGGCTGAGCGTGGATGAGGTGATGCGCTTCGTCATCGAGGGAAAGGCGGCGGTAGCCGGCCACTAAGACAGCGGTCTCGCCCGGCAAGCGAGCACGCGGGAATGGGATACCTGCACAGGGGAGGGCAAGATACCTGAGCAGGATCGCAGCAGACAGACGGAGGCGCGTTTCTCGGGGGCTGGCCCTGATCGCCGTGTTCGTTGCCGATTGTCGGGGCCGCCTTCCCACCGCCGCTGGTGTACGAATACCAGAGGCACCACGTCCAGTGGGTAGCGATGGGCGCTCCCGCGCGTGTGTGTGGTCTCGTGGGAAGCCTCTCCGGCGTCGGGGTACGGTGTTAGGGCAGAGTCGGCCTGCTGTGAGGGGCGACTGATTCCCTGACGTGGCCGGCGATCCCCTTGCCGCATTCCAGCGTCCATCGGTTGACCGATCCGCGTCCGCCTGGATGCGCGGCCGCCCTCGCTCGTTCGCAGACGGCGCCGGTCTGCGCCTCTCCCTCGATTAAGGTAGAATTGCTGGATGCGTGAAGTGCGGGGTGACAGTCTCTTGCCGATCGCGGAGGAGGCCCTTGTCCTATGAAGTACATACGCTTGTACACCGATCCAACCGGCGAGACGCACCTTGAGGACGTGGAGGTCGGTTTTGAGCGGGTAGAGTTCGCCCCGCCGGCGCCACCCCTCGATCTGTCAGAGTACCACGCGTCCACGCGGTACGCCTTCTGTCGTTTCCCGGTTGGCTGGTACGGCGACTGGCATCCGACGCCTCGACGGCAGGTCTTCTTTCTCCTCTCGGGTGGTATGGAGGTGGAAGTGAGCGACGGCGAGGTGCGGACCATCGGACCAGGGAGCATCGTGCTTTTGGAGGACAGGACCGGCAAGGGCCACATAAGCCGGGTCATCGGAGAGACCGACGTGATCTCGGCCGTCGTACAGCTACCGGATTAGGCCGAGCGTGTGATGCCAGACCTGACCGTGGCGATCGAGAGACGGGCGCCAGCGAGAGCGTTGCGCCTGAGAGACCAATTCGGAGCGAAGGAGTGATCTGTGGAGGTACTGGAGAACCGAGACCAATGGTGGGAGAGCTCTCGCAAGGGCTGGCTAGCTCACTACCAGCAGACCGGCAAGTTCGACTGGGAGCAGTACACGTGTCCGAGAAACAGCGCGGCCCCATCGGGGCCGGGCGTCGACCTCGCGCGAAGTCGCCTGATGCTGGTGTCGTCGGCAGGCACGTATCTGCGCGAGCGCCAGCAGCCCTTTGATGCCGCCAATCCCTTGGGTGACTACTCCATTCGTCTGGTGCCCTCGTCGACTCAATGGGATGCGGTGGCCATCGCTCACGAGCACTACGACTACGCCGCCGTCGAAGAGGACCCGCAAGTACTACTGCCACTGCGTCACCTACACGATATGGTGGCTGAGGGAAGTATCGGTGAGCTAGCTCCGTCTATCGTGAGCTTCATGGGGTACCAGCCGGACGTCACCCGAGTGGTGGACGAGATGCTCCCGGCGATCCTTGAAGCGGCGCGCGCTGAGGACGTCGATGCGGCCTTGCTCGTGCCGGCGTGACCGATCTGCTGTCAGTCCGTTGGACTGATCGCGCGGGGCCTCGAGCTGAACGGGATTGCGACGACGCTAACGAGCTGGAATGCGGGAATGACACGGGCGATGGCGCCGCCCCGGGCGACGTTCACCCGGCTGGCTGGCGGGTCCACGCTGGGGAGGCCTCACGACGTGAGCCAGCAGCGGCGGGTGCTGGAGGCGACGCTAGCATTGCTCGCCCACGATGCGCCGCTCGAGCCCGTGTACCTGACCGAGACGCTGGAGTAAGCTGACGCGGCGAGGACGCACCAGCCGGAGCGGCCAGGGGTCGAAGGTGTTCGATGCGCCGTTCAGACCAGTTCCTCGCTGCGTCGCACGCGCACCGTCTCGTCGCCGATGAAGCCTGTTCCGAGCAGCGGAGTGGGCGGCGGCGTCGAGCCTGTGCACCCGTTCCGCCCCCTCTAGTCGCCCGTGAGCAGCCTGATGTACTCGCGGGCGCCCCTTAGATCCTCCAGGGCCTCCTGTGCCTCGCAAGGGGCGCGGCGCTGCCCCTGAATCGCGTCCACGAAGTTGATCGCCTGCTGCCGCATCGCGTGCACCCAGGGCAACTGCGGCACGACCGTCCGCGGCACGGCGCCCTGGCCGGGATCGTAGAAGCACTCGACGCGACCCGGGCGGTTGCTGGCCAGAGGCGCCGGCAATTCAATGCGCACGTAGCCTCGCTCGAAACAGACCAAGGCCGATTCCTGCCAGTCGATGGTCGTCTGATAGGGCGACATCTCGATGGCGCAGGCAATGCCGCTTTCGCTCTGCCCGGCAAGCAGCACCCCTGAGGGCTCGGCGTAGGTCACCTGGTACGGCTCACCCAGCAGGTGGCGCATCAGGTTGACCTGGTGGATGTAGTAGTTGACGAAGGCCATGTACTTCCCGTACGTTTCCTCGTCCATGTCGGAGGCCGGGGGATCCCGCTGGAGGTCGGGGGGCGGACCATCGTCGCGGATCAGATCGTTGAAGCCGGCTGCGATCCAGTCCCCGGCCGGCATCAGGATGCGTACGTACGTCATCCGGCCGATCTCGCCGGTCCGCTTGAGCCGCTCGATCTCGGCCTTGGCGTACATAGTCGCCGGGTCACTGCGCTTGTGGTAGCCAACCATATGCCAGGTGCCGCTCTCCACCACGGCCTGCACGATCCTCTCACCCATTTCGACTGAGGCGGCCAGTGGCTTCTCGGTGAAGACCGGCACGCCGGCACAGATCAGCTCCGGCACAAGCACGCCGTGGCGGTCGAACGGCTGTGACGCGACGATGCCGTCGATCTGCTCGCTCGCCAGCATCTCCTCGTGAGAGCGGAAGACGTTGGGTACACCGTAGCGAGCCGCCACTCTGCGGCCGAGACCCGCGCGGATCTCGGCAATCGCGACGACTTCACAGCTATCGAGGGTGGTGTAGTTCTTCAAATGGGCACACTGGCCCATACTCCCCACGCCGACGAAGCCAATCCGCACCCTGGTCTGTGGGTACATCGCGCTCCTCTCCCTACTCAAGCCGCCACACGCGCAGGTTGTCCAGGCAGATGGTCGCGTTCGGGTCGTCGTACGTCGAGCCGCCGATCCCAAGCCGGCCTTCCGGGAACCGGTCGCTCCAGACCTCACCAACCAGCACGCCGTTGACGAACACGGAGACGATATCGTCCACCCGCTCCAGGCTCAGGTAGTTGGATCCGTTCGGATCGACGTTCTCGGACTCCGTCCATTCGATCAGGCTCTCCTGCCATTCACCGTTCTCCAACAGGAAGAGCGCGAACTGTTGATCCCAGGCCGTGACCTCGAACCAGTAGAGGTTATCCCCGTCTGGCCCGAATCCGAGACCGCAACTTGCATCCTCAAGGCCATCAACGTAGCAGCCTACCTCAGCGATGAACTCGTCTGTTCGGAACGGCTCGTACCACTCCCACGCCGTGTGATTGTCGGTCTTGATCTGGATGCAGTACTCGCCATCTGCTGGCGCCAGATGGCTGGCGAACTCGGTCTCGACCGCGCCCCAATTGTTGCGGTTGTCGGAGAATTCATCCTCAAACCGCAGGGCGGCGTTGTCCGCCAGGGGCGCGATGCCGGTCACAGTCCAGTAGCTATCCCAATAGAGAGCGACGTCATACGTCGTCTCGATCGCGTCCTCGTTGGAGTCGGTAGCCTTCATGTCGTAGGATCCCTGCTCCAGGCCCTCCAGCACGTAGCTGGCGCCGGGCTCGATAACGTCCTGTCCCAGCAAGTCCTCGCCCCACGACGTGCTCTCGACCGGTGAAATGTAGAGATAGGTGATCGTGTCGTCGGATTCGTTGATGACTTCGATGGCGGCCAAACCGCTGATCGTCCAGGTCATATCACCCTCTAGCACCACCTCCCAAGCGATCTCGACCACCTGGCCTTCCTCGTCCTCGGCCTTGACGTCATACGTGCCTTCGGGGATGCCGGCGATGGTGTACGTCTCCCCAACGTCGATTATGTCGTCCCGGAGCCAGTCCTCGCCCCACTCGTCCGAATCTGCCGGCGAGACATACACGTACCACACGTTAGCGTTCGACTCGTTGGTGATTTCGAGAGTCGCCCCCGCGGGTTCTGGGACAGAATCAGGTGTGGACTCTGGGGTGGCGACCGCCTTAGCTGGTGGGCTAGACTCCGGCGTGGCGACCACCTTGGGCGCCGGTGTCCTGGTGGGCGGGAAAGTGGGTTTCACTTCGTCGGCGGGTGTAACTTCGGCGGTCGGTGATCCTCCGAAGGGGCCACACGCCAGGCTGGCTAGCACGAGCACGCTCACTGTCAGTAGAATGATACGAGCTGGTCTCATCGTCGTCCTCCTCCATGCATTCGGAAATTGCGCTGTACTCCCGCGACGGCCGCTCCGGCGGTGGGGCACGGGGCTAGTCCGCCTGCGCTGCTCATTGCGTCCTCGCGCCGCGGACCCTCAGCATATCACGACGCGTCCAGACGGCAACTCGAACCACCCGTCCCAGCAGGCAGCACAGCTAGCCTGGGTGATCGGTGCGACGCCAACGCCGCCGCCCGCTTGACGTAGCCAGTGCTGCGCCGACACGGCTGAGTCGCGCTGAGGATGCCTGTCGCGTGTTGGAGCCGCCGCAGGCGCGGAGGGGTACCGCGGGACCAGACTGATCCCAGTGGCCCTGCTCCGATTGGTCGGGGATCGTGCCTGACGGCTCGCCGCTGGCGATGTCTATGGGGAGGGGTCGGCGGGGCACTCTCGCGTTCCCGCCGACCCCTGTAGCTAGCTGGGGACGGCCACGGGTTACCCGTGTCTGCGGCCCATACTACTTCTTCTCAGGGAAGTCCATATCCTGTAGGATCAGTAAGACTTCACCGAGGCTGCGGTCCTGGAACCGCTCCAAGTCCTGAAGGACCCTATCCATCGATCGCTGAAGCTGGGCCGACGACCGCTCTCTGGCCACGCTTGCCAACTTGTGGATGCTCTCGATTGTCGCGGCATCAAGTCGTGCGGGCTCGGCATCGCGCCAGGTCCGAACTAACTGGACGACCTTGGGAAGGAGCACCTTCGCCTGCTTCTGGATATTCCGATCTGCCGCAGCAAGCCGCCACATCTCAAAGGTGTGCGCACGGTAGAGGTCCGCGTACATCCTGCCGCGGGGGAATGCCGTGAGGTACTGGTCACGGAACTCCCGTACTTCACGCACCACGCGCCTGTCGGCAGGGCTCGATGAGGCGACCTCGGTGAATGCGCATGGGTTGTCGATCTTCACATTGGTCAGGTCCACGCTGTAGTAGGTGAACCAGATGCCGCACTGACCGCTGTGGTAGTCACATCCGAGCACCCGAAGCCCGATCGTGCCGTTGTCTGCTTCGAGCATGAACTGCTTGCCGATAGCACTGTCCCCGGCAGCGAGGGGTACGAGCGTGTCGCTATAGTTGCGGTACCCGTAGCCTGACCCAGGGGCCGGCACTGCCTCTAGGCACAGCATAGTGACAACGTAGTTCCCGATGGCGAGCACCACGCGGTGTTCCATGACCGACTTCACGAGGCTCACGAAAGAGACCGCGGGCGGGCTCCACTCACCTCGGTCGCTGGCACCCAGATCCAGCTCCGCGCGATACTTGAACGCGGAAATCCACGTATCGACGGCGTGCCCGGACGTCTTGTACGCCAAACGGTCCAGGTTGGTGCCCAATGCCGAGTACTCGTAGTAGACTTCCTCGTGGGCATCCGCTGCCATATCATTGAGCCGATCCAGAAGCTCGGTTTCGTTCGCCGCTCCGTTGGAGTACCCAACGGCAAGGACCACCACGCCCAGGTTGATCACGCCGTGGCTGTTGCTGGTCTGGGACCAGACTCGCTTGCCCTTCGAGGTTAGTGACCCGCTGACGCCAGCCGGACAGATCGGAACAGTGCCTTCTGCCAGATTGGTGCCCTGAAGGGCGTACTCCGATACCCCGTACCGATCCGAGCCGCGCTCTATGAGGTATTCGTCCGCGCTCACGCTCCTGAAGACCCCGAAGACGTTCACGTCTTTCACATCCGGGTTCTTCTGCGCGAAGCTCTCGCCATTGGACGCCCACGTGACCACAACGATGTTCACCCCTTCACCCGGGGACTCAAGCACGAGGCCTGAGACGACCATATCCACCTTCTGGAGGATCTCGGCTTGTCCAACCGGCCCCCCTTCGATCTTGTGTACTCCCATCAGAAGACCTCCTTGAGTGTTTCTGCTACCTGCCGCCTCAACCGTCGTCTCTGTTGCTAGAACTCACCACCGTCCGGATCATTGCGTGGACGGCTGCCCGCTTCCAACAAGCGACCGCCGAAGGCGCGACGCTGGCTTGCGCCAGGTACCTTCGGCGGCTTCGGAGAGATCCTGATGTCTTCCGCCGCTAGGATGCGTGCGGTGATGGGGCTGCGCTCGGTGTGGTAACTATAACTCGACACTCTGAACGAACCTCTGAACGTTGAGTCGCTGTCGAGCCAGGTGGGGGACTCGCGGCGGAGCCACGGCGGACGGGACGGTCAATCGCCATTCACGCCGTCGATCGGGCGCGGGCGAGACCTACCTTGCGCCCAGGGACCACTACGAATGCCAGCGGGGGCTACTTGAGATTCCACCTATCGGTGATCCTGCCATCACGTCGGGTTGCACCGCTCCAGGCAGTCTTGGAGCTGCCGGTTGAGCGCGCAGCCAATTGGACAGTGTGCCCGTTCACGACGATGCAAGGATTGGAGCGATAATCAGCAAGTCATAGCCAGCGTGAAACAGGACAGGGCCGATCAAACTGTCTGTCTTCGACATCGAATAGGCCCCAACCAGGCCGAGGACGAACACGACGATGCCAAACACCATGCCCCCTCCTGGAAAGTCGTAGGTGGCAAACACGTGAGGAGCGCCGAAGACGACTGATGTGACTAGAATCGAAGCCGTTCTCCCTATGACGGCCTGGTACCTCTTGAGGAAGATGGCCCTGAGCCACAGCTCCTCCATGAGAGCATTCAGAAAGACGAAGATGAGCATATACGTGATTGCGCTGGCGGTCGGTGCAGGGAACCCACCCGAACCTGCCTGCATGACATAGGCGACGACGGCGAAGGCTACGAACGATACCCCGCCGAATAGGAGCCCTGCTCTGAGATTCCCCTTGGCGATGAATATCGACTTGAGATCGCCCCTTGCAGCCAGGGTGAGCGCGATGATGACCGGTACAACGTGCAGGAACTGCCCGAGCTTGTCGATGGCTATCTCCTGCAAGGGGCTCGAAGCGCCGCCTCGGATGTTCAGGATGCCCGTACTCAGAAAGAGCAGCGCGGCAGACGCTACGAACAACGCGTATGCGGATGGCCCGTAGCGAGAGAGCGAGCGGCTTCGCC
>JAUVSX010000146.1 GCA_030596915.1 Chloroflexota bacterium
CTGCGTGGCGGAAGATCACCGGGTCGCACTGACCATTGGCCCCAAGACTGAACTGCACCCGTGTGCGGGAAGATGAATCCTGCTATCCCTGGGGAGCCCGCATGCCCGAGCGCGCGAGCTACAGCGATAGGTCCGCCAGTAGTACCGGCTGTCCTTCGTCGAGCGATCGGTGAGCGGCCAAGGCCAGCACGACAGCTACGCGCCCGTCGGCACCGGTCACCGCGGGTACCCGGTCGTGTATGATGCATTCGACGAAGGATCGCAGCTCAGCGACGTAGGAAGCGGCGTAGCGCTCTATGAAGAAGTTGAGGGGCAGATCACGCCGCACGCTCGCGCTGTCGCTGATGACTGTCGTGGTTGGATAGCTGTTGTCCGCAGCTATGCTGCCCTCGCTTCCGAAGACCTCAACCCGTTGGTCGTACCCGTAGACCGCGCGGCGGCTGTTGTCGATCAATCCGAGGGCACCGCCCTCGAAGCGAAGGGCTATGATCGCGGTGTCGACGTCTCCGGCTTCGCCGATCGCTGGATCAATCATCACACTACCCATGGCGAACACTTCCTCGACCTCACGATCCGCGAGGTAGCGCGCCATGTCAAAGTCGTGGATGGTCATGTCCAGGAAGATCCCCCCCGAGACCCGGACGTAACCTAACGGTGGCGGGGCGGGATCACGGCTCGTGATCCGGACAATGTGCGGTTCTCCGAGGGACCCTGAAGCGACGACCTCACGCACGCGGAGGAAGCTGGGATCGAAACGCCGGTTGAAACCGATCTGTAGCTTTACGCCGGCGCGGTCCACGGCGGCCAGCGCCCGGTCGATGCGATCGAGGTCAAAGTCGATCGGTTTCTCGCAGAAGATGTGCTTGCCGGACGCTGCGGCGTCCTTGATCATCGTCGAATGCGTGTCAGTGCTCGAGCAGATCGCGACGGCCACGACATCGCGGTCCGCCAGGACGTCACGATAGTCCTCGACGGCCGCAGGCACACCGAGCTCCACGGCGCAGCCTTGCGCAGCTTCTAGATTGATGTCCGCCACCACCGTAAGTCGAGCGCCAGGCACGAGTGTCGTCAGGTGGCGGGCGTGAAGCCGGCCTATCCGACCGGCACCAATGAGACCAATGTTGATTGGGTTGGCAGTGACTACAGATGGCATCGGCCTCCTCCTTGGCGTGCACCAGCCAGACTGGCACATCCACTAGCGGCTTGACCTAGCTGCCCGACCTGTCCCATCAATGCGGCGGCAAGGCAAGCAGGATTACCAGCTTCGGCACCAAGCGCGGATCAGCGACCTAGCAAGATCGCGCTTCACGGATCCAGCTCAAGACTTGCTCTGCCTTGCGCCTGATCGCGTCGAAGTCGCCCGCGGCAACGAGATCCCTCCGAATGAGCCGTGAACCCATTCCAACGCACGCCACGCCAGCAGAGAACCAAGCGTGAATGCTCTCCTCCGTCGCATCGACTCCCCCCGTCGGCATGATGCGAGTCCAGGGGCAAGGACCGAGCACGGACTTGACGAAACCCGGACCGCCAACTGATCCCGCTGGAAAGACCTTCACGATCTCAACGCCCAACTCCTCTGCCTGGGCTATCTCGGTGGCGCTGCCGCAGCCCGGTGAATAGGCAATCTTCCGTCGGTTACAGAGACGCGCTATCTCTGGGTTCAGGCTTGGTCCAACAACGAAGTTTGCCCCATTGGCGATATAGAGGGCTGCAGTTGGCGCGTCGATGATCGAGCCGACGCCAAGTATCACGTCGGGCGCAGTCTCGGCTAGATGGCTCGCGAGGGCGAGGAACACGTGCGGAGCGAAGTCGCCTCGGTTGGTGAACTCGACAACGGAAGCACCGGCGGCGGCGCAGGCTGCCACAATGCGCTTGGCGACAGCGACGTCTCCATTGTAGAAGACGGGAACGAGCCCAAGGTTAATCATCCTATTCAGGACCGTCAAACGACTGAAGCGTGCCACGGCTTGCCTCCTTCATCATTCATCAGTGCGCCCCGCTATTGGCCAAGCCATCCCCCGTCGACTGCCGGAATGGCGTCGTCTAGTTGTCGAGCTGAGTGAGAGCACACGAACGCAGTCGGGCCGTTCGGGCCATGCAGCGAGCCCGATCACGCAGCAGGTACAGGGTCAGTGATCGCCTTGTTGCGGTCAGGATCAGCCTGGGAGCAACTCCGTTCGGTCAACCTGGTGAATCCGATTAAGAACTGGCATCTGATCTGCACCTGGGTGCACGGACGGCCAACACGAGTTCTCGGGCTGGTGGTCTAGCTCCAACTATCGACCAGAAGCCGCACGAAGTTCCCGTGCATCACCGCAGCGACATCGCCACGAGAGTATCCCCGTTCAGACAGCAGCGGGGCAATGTGCTGGAGATCGGCAATCGTATCCAGGTCGCGTGGCCCCTGCTCTCGGCCGAAGAGCCCGTCTAGATCTGATCCTATCCCCACGTGGCGCGCATTGCCGGCGAGCTGGCATATGTGATCGATGTGGTCCACGACATTCGCAAGCGAGCAACTTGCGTTTGTGCTCTTGTCCTTGATCCAGCCAAGCTCAAGCATCCAGCAATCGAGCGCCACTCCCACGACGCCACCGCGCTCGATGATGGCCCCTAATTGATCGTCGCTGAACTGCCTCTGGTGAGGCACGAGTGCCCTGCAGTTGTTGTGGCTGGCCAGTACTGGGCCGTCGTAGAAGTCGAGAGCTTCCCAGAAGGCCTGATCTGAGAAATGCGACAGGTCGAGGATCACGCCGAGCCGGGCCATCTCGTCAAGCAGGGCTATGCCGCGATCTGTCAGGCCGATCTCGGTGCCCGTACCGCCGGCATACCGGCCCAGGCCGTAGTGCGTGGGGCCGATCACGCGCACGCCAGCCAGCCACCATCCGCCCAATTGGTCGGGGCTGAGAATCGGATCGGCGCTCTCCATGCTGATCACGAATCCCAGGGGCGGGGCGCTCGCCGGCTGTGAGTTGTCTCCAGCTTCCCAAGCCTCCCACTCAGCCATATGACGCGCCAGTCCGTCAGCGTCGGCGATGACGCGAACCTCGCCCAACTGCTCAAGGCCGCGGTAGTAGTGGAGCTGGCCGAGCGCCGAGCCCCGAGCCTGGGCTGGCGAAAGATAGTCCAGGTGTGGCACCGGGTTGCCCGTGGAGCGCGCAAGGAGCGTTGCGCAGCAGAGCGCGACCTTCCCACGCCGCAGCTCCGGAAGGGCGACGGTCCCGGTACCCAGCCCGCTGCGGAATTGGCCCCTGTTCTCACCAGAGCGGATCGTGTACGCGGATCGCTCGAGGTCGCGGTTGCCAAGGACTGCGTTCCAAGCGAGATCAAGATGAGAATCAAAGATCAACATTGGCCTCTCCTCCGCCGGGTCGCCGGCGCCTTTCTCTCCTATCGCCCGCTGGGGGGTCAGGTCGTGCGCCTACTTACACGGGCCATCTCAATGACGCCGTCGTGCGCGACCGGATACTCCCGCGTGCACTCCGTACAGTGGTAGCCATCACCACCGCGCTCCATACTGCCCCTGCAAACGGGACAGCGCATGACCTCCGGAAGCGGACGGATGCCGCCCCCGCGTGGCTGGCCGGCCTTGACAGCCCAAACAAGATCGTAGTCCACTTGCCACAGCCGCAGTGAGGTGTCCTCGAGATCCAGACTCCCGAGCAGGGCAAGGAACTCGTCCCTCGGATATGCGCGCGATGGCAACAGTTTGGCCTGGGGGCCAATGCGGTTGGTGACCAGCAGGACCCCTCCGGGCCTAAGAACCCGAACCAGCTCCTCCAGCACCTGACTAGGGCGCGGGGTGAACTCAAGTGCCTCCAGACACGTGACCGCATCGAATACGTTGTTGTGGAACGGCAGGTTCCTCGCGTCCTGCCAGATGAACGTCAAGCGATCCGAGAACTGTGCCGTCTCGCGAACGCCCTGCGCGAGCATACGGCGCGATAGGTCCAGCGCAATCACGCGGCCGTCGAAGGCGGCCTGGCGCATGAGTGCGCGTGGAAGCCGGCCCGTGCCCGTCGCCACATCCAGCACCAGGGGGGCGGGCACCTGGTCGAGCGCCAGGGTCAAGGGCAAACCGAGATACCATTGCTCCGCGCCGACATCATACTTCTTTATGCGCTCGTAGAGTCTCGCCGACAAGTCGTACATCAGAATGACGGCACGTGGACCGAGGTAGGTACCCTCCGCGACGACGAGTTGCCAGTACGCGAGTGCTGCGAGCGCTAACAGCCCCAGGATCCCGAGCCCCAGTCCCAGCCATGGCATCTCTCAAATCACCAAGGCGCCGATCACCATAGTCACCATCAGCCACGGGCGCGTGAAACGCACGAACGATTGAAGCGGATAGCCTCGTCGAAGAAAGGGGACCAGAGCGAGCTGTGGGACGAGCAGCATCAGAACGCCCGCCCCCGCCAAGGGGTGCCGGAGCCCTATGAGGACAGCGGCCATCCCGATGTGGCAGCACGCGAGCAACACCTGACCCCAACGGGAGCGGGCCCACCAAGCTGCCGCATAGGCCAAGGCGGCAAACGCTGCCAGCGCCGCCGAAGCCATCGTCAGCGCGCCGAACGCCGCATGCCCCGCCAGCCAGGGCAGGAAGACCGCTACCGCCGCGTCCCAGCCCGGGGATGGGGTGCCGCGACCTCCCGTCCACACTGCACTCAGTTGGACAACGGCGATCGCCGCAAGGCTGAGCAGGAGGACCTCCGCGCCCAAGAGGGCGGCGAGCAGCGCGGTTACCAGCAGCGCAGCGACGGCGGCGGAGAGGGCGAGGCCGCAGGCTGGCCAGAGGTCTTGGCGCCACCAGGCTCGGAACTGACCCAGCCAGCGAGAGAACCGATCGCCGCGCGAGCCGGTTTGGGCATAGGGAAGGGTTGGCAGGTTCCCGCCGATGCGCCAATCGCGCCACTCGCGGACAGGCGTAGCCCAGTCAGTGCCACCGAGCGAGGACCACAGGGTTCCCCAGCCAGCGTCCACGAGCAGTGCGAGAACCCCCAGACGGAGCCATTGATCCGGCCCTCCGCCGAAGCTATGGGATGCGGCAACCCCGCATATGGCGGCCCACGTCGGGACCAATCGAGTCGCCATCCGGGTGAACTGTGCCTGAAGTCGTATCAGCCCCCCCGGGGAATGCCGAGCCTCGGCAGCGTGTAGCTGGTTGCCCATTGCCCGAGTTCAGATCTCGCTCAGCTTCGGCGAAGTGCCCACGGTATGTACGGGGGGAGCTTCTTCTCGGCGAATGCCGGCGCAAGTCGCGCAAACCTCTGCCGGCCGTCGACCAAGGGGATGCTTGGCCAATCGTCGCCGATCAGTGGGCGAGCGTAATCCACATAATCATCGGTGACGTCGGTGCGAGAGGGCGCGATCCAGATAGCCGGGAATGCGCGTTCCGAGTTGGCAACGGCCTCCAGGGGCACCTTGGCGTAGATGGGCCGGTAGATGGGGTCAGGCGCGCGCAGGATAGTCGCCATATAGCCGGAGCCGTCGCGCAGAGCTACCTCGACGGCCTTCTGGCCAACCTTGTACGCCTCATCCAAGTCGACAGTAGAAGCGTAGATCATACTGGCGCGCTGGTCGGTGCCCGTGACGTTGCCACGGGCCGACCCGCGGGCAGCCAAGCCCACATCGTTGAGGTGATTGACGATGATCTGTTCGACGGACATCTGGCTCGCCGCGAACATCGTGTGCCCAAAGGAGTCGCGGCGCTCGCCGATGCCCCCGACGTCGAACCCCTCACTGACGACCAGCACGGCGCGACCGCGCTCCCGAAGCATGTCGTTGACGCAATCGGCCAGATCGCTGAGCTGCAATCCAGATTCGGGCATCAGGATGAGCAGCGGCATCTTGCGCGATGGGTCGCCCAGGCGCGCCGCCGCTGGGATGAACCCGATTCTCCGCCCCATTGCCTGGAGAACCAGCACGGGATCGGATGTGCGCGCTCCCGCATTCTCCTGATTGGCGTTCTGGACGTAGAGCGCCCAGTAGCGCGCAATGCTACCGTACCCGGGCGTGTGATCGATCAGCTTGAATTCCGCATCGCCCACGTCATTGTCGATTGTCTTCGGGACGCCTGTCGCATTCAGCTCCAACCCTCTATCATGAGCCAGGGTTGCCACCTTGTGAGCCGTATCCATCGAGTCATTGCCGCCGATGTAGAAGAAGTAGCCGACGTCGTGAGCGGCAAAGACCTCCAGGACGCGAGCGAAGTCCTGCTCGTGGCGCAGCTTGTAGCGGCACGTGCCCACAGCGCCTGAGGCGGGCGTCGAACGTAGCAGGGCAAGCTCCTCTCTCGGTTGGACCGAGAGGTTCCAGAGCGATTCCTGGAGCACGCCTTCGATGCCGTGCCGCCCAGCGTAGACGGTGCCGAAGTCCTCCGGCTGGTCGAGGCACGCCTCCACCACGCCGCGAAGTGAGTTGTTGATAACGGCCGAAGACCCACCTGACTGGGCCACGATCACATTGCGCGGCCTGGCCATACTCTGTTCCTCCCGTGGCGCTGGCAGCGGCCGCACCGGCACGATGACTGGCGTGAGCCCGTGCGGTTTCGCGAAGGGACCGACACCGAGCGCACGCGGCTACGCCTGATACGCGCCCGACGTCACGGCTCCGCCACGGCCCGTCCAGTTGGTGTGGAAGAACTCGCCGCGGGGCCGGTCAACGCGCTCGTACGTATGGGCCCCGAAGTAGTCACGCTGAGCCTGCAGCATATTCGCGGGGAGCCTCTCGCTGCGGTAGCCGTCGTAGAACGCCAGCGCGCTCGACATGGCCGGCACCGGAATCCCCACTTTCACGGCTGCAGCGACGACGCGCCGCCAGCCCATTTGTGCCTCATCGACCTGCCTGTGAAAGTACGGGTCGAGCAGCAAGTTGGTCAGTCCAGCGTCACGGTCGAAGGCTTCCTTGATATTGTCCAGGAACACGGACCGGATTATGCACCCACCGCGCCACATCTGCGCGATGCCGCCGTAGTTGAGATCCCATCCATATTCGGATGCCGCCGACCGCAGGAGCATGTAGCCCTGTGTGTACGAGATCATCTTCGACGCGTACAGGGCGTCGTGGAGATCTTGCACGGAGAGAGGCGGGGCCGCGGCCGCCACGCTACTCGGCCCCGACCGGCTTTTCGACGCGGCGCCCCGCTCTTCCTTGAGCGCGGAGAGGCACCGTGCAAAGACAGCCTCTCCAATGAGTGTCAGAGGGATGCCAATATCGAGCGCCGACATGGCCGTCCACTTGCCGGTACCCTTCTGTCCAGCCGTGTCGAGGATCTTCTCGAGCACAGGGTGCCCGTCCTCGTCTCTGTA
>JAUVSX010000385.1 GCA_030596915.1 Chloroflexota bacterium
AGCGCCCCGCTTCCGGGCTAGCAGCACGATTGGACACTGGGGAGAGGCTAGCAGCCGCTCCTCGTCCCGTGAGATCAAGCAGCGCCGCTCGACACCATCCAAGGTCGCCACCATCACCGCGAGGGGCTTCGCGGGCCGCCCCTGTCGCGCCCGCAACCGGCGCACGGCCACCTCATCTGTCGCATCGCAGGCCAGGTGAAAGCCACCCAGCCCCTTGAGGGCCAGGACGCCCCCGGAGCGGAGCAGACCGCACGCCGCCCGGACGGCCTCCTCGCCACGCACCTCCGGCCGCGGGACCCACGTCTCGGGCCCATCCTCGAAGCTGAACTCGGACGGTTGAAACCAGATGGTGGGTCCGCAGACAGGGCAGGCGTTGGGCTGAGCGTGGAAGCGCCGATCGAGCGGGTCGTCGTATTCGGCCTGGCACTCGGCGCACATTGTGAAATCCCGCATCGTCGTCAGCGGACGATCGTAGGGAATGTCGGTGATGATGGTGAAACGCGGTCCGCAGTTGGTGCAGTTCGTGAAAGGGTAGCGATATCGGCGGTCCGTTGGGTCCAGCAGCTCTAGCTGGCAGTCGGCACAGGTGGCGATATCGGGGGAGACAAGCTGGTAGCGCCCCTCCTTTCGGACGCTCTGCCGTATCTCGAATGCTGCGCAGCCCACGGTGGGGACGCCAGCCACCTCCACGCTCTCGATACGGGCCAGGGGAGGCGCCTTCTCCTCCAGATCGCGCACGAAGAGGAGCAGCACGTCCGGTGGACCCTCGACCTCGATCTCGACGCCTCCCGAGTGGTTCAGTACCCAGCCTGTCAGGCCATGTTCCTTTGCCAAACGGTACACAAAGGGCCGGAATCCGACGCCCTGCACAACACCCCGTATGCTGATGGCCTGCCGGCTCGAGAGCGTGACCGTCACCTATCTTTCATCCAGATCCGGCGGACGGCGACTCTGGGCCAGCGGCGCGGACTGGGTTCTCTGCCCGCTCTAATTCAGCCAGCACCGCCTCGACGGCTCGTGGGATCGCCGCGCTTACAGCAGGCGTACAGTCCTCGCAGAAGGTCAATACATCCTCTGCCTCGATCGCGATGATCGTGAGGTTCTCATCCAGGGGCAGCGTCATCCCGAGCCCCCGCCCGAAGGCCAGTGCACCCGGCAGCGAGAGGTCGTGCGTTGACCCCGCGTGCAGCGACACCCGCAGGTCATCGGGATGGAGGCGGTAGATATCGCCCGGCGAGCCGCCGCGCGTCTGTATGGCGTCCACAAGGATGACGCGCTCATAACCGGCGAGGGTGTCTAGCAAGCGCAACCCACCGACGCTCGCCTCCGCCACGTCCACGTCGTCCCGCTGACAATGCGCTGCCAGCTCCCTCACGACGTAGATACCTATGCCGTCATCCGTGAGGATCGAATTGCCCAGACCAACAACCAGCGTCTTCAAACTCTGCTCCTAGATTCGCTCGTGGTATCGTCCGGCGACCAGAAGCTCTCCATCTCGGAGCCTCGCCCTCATTCTACCATATTTACTAGATGGCCGCCACTAATATTGTCGCGAATCCCCTCAACAAGACAGTAGATTGGCAACCAGCCGACTAAGGAACAGAGACCGGCCACAGTCGCCGCTGTCCGTCTTCCCAGCTACCTGGTCTACCAATCTACTGGTCTGCTAACCTGACGCCTAGACTTGGCCCGAGACAAGCGACAAGCCATCGTCATCGCACAGCCACGACACGCTCTGTGAAGCGAAAACCTGACAGGTTTCCATGTTTTCGATCATCAGCGCACGCCTGCCCTGGCGGGCAGGTTCGCGAAAACCTGTCAGGTTTCCACTGCATTGCCGTGGCGAAGCGCTCCGGCAGGAACCGCCCCCGGGCTTGTCGTCATCACTGTGCATGACGCTGTGGCTAATTGGGGCGAAAACCAGGTGTCAGTTACCGGTTGACCGAACTCAGCAACTACTCGACAAAGCGCGTCAGTCGCCTCACGACGTTGCCATCAACATCGCGGATGAGCACCTCCAAGGGCATCTGCCCAGGCATCGTGTGCGTCGCACAACCGAAACAAGGATCGTACGAACGGAACGCCATCTCCACGCGGTTCAGCAGCCCTTCGGTCACGTGTCCCTTCTTGATCACGGCCTGAGCCGCTTTCTTGATAGAGATGGATATCGGCGCGTAGTTGTTCGTCGTGCCGACGATCAGGTTGCACTTCTGCACGATGCCCTTCTCATCGGTGATGTAATGGTGCGTCAGGGTACCGCGAGGCGCCTCCACGATTCCCACGCCCTCATCGGGGGTCTCGGTCGGGATATTGCGCACGTGCGGGTCGGTGATCCCGGGATCGGTAGCTAGTTCGAGCACACGCTCGCCGGCGTGGAGCAGCTCGATCAAGCGCGCCCAGTGGGTTGCCAGCGTGTAGTGCACCGGCTTCCCGCCCAACGTCGCGTAGAACGCCTCGTAGGCCTCCTGCGCCAGCGGCGTGGCCATACCATCGCTTGCATTGAGGCGCGAGAGCGGCGTCGCCTGATAGACACCGCTATCGATCCCGGTCTCCAGACCCTTCCAGCCCACGTCCTTCAGATATGGGAACTTGAGGTAGGTCCACGGCTCCACGCGCTCGGCGATGACGTCCAGATACTGCTCCGGCGCGTACTTGACGAACTCGTCTCCGTTCGGATCGACAACGCGGACCTTGCCGTCGTAGAAGTTAACCTTGTTGTTCTCGTCCACCAGTCCCATGTAGTACGTCGGGATCGTGAACGCGTCGGACAGGATCATGTCGACATAGCCCTGGTTGTCGAGCACCACGTCCTTGAAAAGCTGGAGGCTGAACTGCCCAAACTCGACAAAGTCGCGTCCCCAGACCTCGATCTGGGCCCGCTCTTCCTCGTTGATGGCCTTGCTCACGCCGCCAGGGATCGCGCCGACGGGATGGATCGTCTTGCCGCCAAGCATCCCGACGATGTCCATGGCCTTCCCGCGCGTACCGATCACCTCGCCCCCGATCTCCAGGCCCACCTTATGGATCAGACCCAAGATGTTGCGCTCGGCAACGGGCGCGTCCGGGCCCATCACGAAGTCGGGCGCTGCCAGGATGTAAAAGTGAACGGTGTGGTCAGCGACGAAGAAGGCGGAGTAGAGGAGCTCGCGCAGCTTCTTCCCGGCCGGTGGCACCTCGACGTGGTAGACGGCATCGCAGGCCTTGGCTGAGGCGATGTGATGCGCCTCCGGGCACACACCACAGATGCGGGGGGTGATGCGGGGCAATTCCTCAACCGGCCGGCCCTCGGCGAACTTCTCGAAGCCCCGCAACTCGGGGATCACCAAGTACGCGTTCGCGACATCCCCCTCGTCGTCGAGGAATATCTCGATCTTGCCGTGTCCCTCCAGCCGGGTTATGGGGTCAATACTGATCTTCTGCACTATCGTTCTCCATTCTTACACCAATTCTGCCACGAATTACACCAATTACACCAATTTTTCGTACGAACGGCAGCGGAGCCTGTCCTTCAGGGCATAGTCTCCGCGCTATCGCACTAGCCGCTTATGCTCAAGGGACCTCGTCCCAAAGTTCAGTAGAATCACCAGGCGGAGACCAGTTGCGGTCAGATAGTTGATCGCCTGGGCCTCGTGAGCCGGATGCAATCTGGAGACAGCCTTGATCTCCAGGATAATGCTGCCCTCGACCACGAAATCGGCCTCGTAGTTGCCTACCGGTGCGCCCTTGTACGCAACCGGAATGCGCTTGAGTTGCTCGAAGCCGATACCGCGGGACTTCAGTTCGTGAGCCAGCGCCGTTTGGTACACTGCCGCCAAGAACCCCGGGCCAAGAACTCGGTGCACTTCCATTGCCGCGCCGACAATGGAGTATGAAAGGTCCTTGTAGAGGATGTCAGCCACCGAAACTTCTCCTGGGCCGCGACCTAGACCGTGAAGCCATTTGTGGGAATTCGTGCAATTCGTGGCTACTCCAGCTGCTTCCGGTGGAGCAGCGATGCCGGGAGGCCG
>JAUVSX010000192.1 GCA_030596915.1 Chloroflexota bacterium
AGGCCGCCGCGGAGGCGGTTGGCGAGGGGACGGAAACAGACCATACAGCACGACTCCCCGCCCCTCTCCTGGCCGCCGGGAGATGAAATCCCCGGTTAGGGTACGAAGTCCCCGTTTCAGGGGAGGGGTACGCGCTTCTGAGCGCGCAGGTCGAGGGCTCTCTTCCCACTAGCGCACCCCCACTCCCCACGTATACTTCCCCCTATGACAAACGATACCAACACCCACAATGGAAAAACCCCTACCCGGTCCACAGTCGTCCTCTACCTCATCCTGTCCGCGGTGCTCTGGTCCACCAGCGGCGTTCTGGTCAAGATACTCGATTGGCACCCACTCTCCATCTGGGCCGGTCGCAGCACACTCGCCTTCGGCGTCTTTTTCATCTACCTGCGGCGCTTCCCCTGGAAGCGCCCCTCCTGGGCCAAGATCATCGGCATCATCTGCTTCCTCAGCACCCAACTGCTCTTCATCACCAGCAACAGGATGACCACCGCCGCCAACAACATCTTCCTCCAATACACCGCCCCGATCTACATCGTGCTGCTGGCCTACTGGTTCCTGCGCGAGCGCCCCGAGCGCGCCGACTGGATCACTATGGGCGTCATCTTCGTCGGGCTCTTTTTCTTCTTCGGCGACGAGCTCAGCTTCGACGGAACGGTGGGCAACCTCTTGGCGCTGCTCAGCGGCGTGACCCTGGCCGGTATGACCGTCGCCATGCGTGCACAGAAGGACGGCTCCCCGGCCGAGACGATCATGCTGAGCCACCTCATCGCCGGCATCATCGGGATGCCCTCCCTGGTCCGGGAGACCTTCACGCCGCAGAGCCTCGGCATCATCGTCTTCCTGGGCATCTTCCAGATCGGCTTGGCCTTTGTCTTCTACTCCATCGCCATCAAACACGTGCCGGCGATGGAGTCCACCCTCATCCTGACACTGGAGCCGATCCTCAACCCGATCTGGGTCTTCCTGATCCTGGGGGAATCGCCCGGCCCGCATGCCCTTGTCGGCGGCATCATCGTTGTCGGCGCCGTCACCGCGCGGGCGTTGGCAGGCACCGGGATCGGCAGTAAACATAACGTTCCAACGTTGGAACAGCCTGCCTAGAGCGAGGCGTAGAGTTCTAACGTATAACGCTTGGGCACCAAAGGAGGTCGCCATGAGCTTGAATCTGATCGTCATCTGTCTGGATACCTTCCGCGCCGACCTGATCGGCCCGGATCGCAAGATGAGCTACGTCGCCACGCCCAACCTGGACGCCCTGGCCCGGGAGTCCGTCAGCTTCGAGCGGGCCTTCGGCGAGGGCCAGCCCACCTTGCAGATGCGGCGCGCCTTCTTCACCGGCCGGCGCTCCTTCCCCTGGATCTACAACTACGACCGCCGCGGGCACTGGCACCATGCCCCCGGCTGGCACAAGATCCCGCCCCACCAGGACACGCTGGCCGAGATCTTGCTCAACCGCGGCGTCTACACCGGCCTGGTCGCCGACACCTACCACATGTTCAAGCCGACGATGAACTACACACGCGGCTTCGCCTCCTACGACTTCGTCCGTGGGCAGGAGAGCGATAACTGGCGCGGCGGCACGCTGGCCTCCATCACCGCCGAGATGCGACGGCACACCCGCGGGCCCCTGGACGGCCCCGGCGTCGCGCACCTGGCCCAATACCTCTTCAACCAGCGGGATCGGCAGAGCGAGGAGGACTACCAATGCGCGCGTGTCTTCCGCTCGGCGATGCGATGGCTGGATGACAATGCCGCCACGGCGAGCGCAGCCGCCGCAGGCGCAACGGCGGGCGCCGCCAAGCACTTCTTCCTGTGGATCGACTCCTTTGACCCGCACGAGCCCTGGGACCCGCCCAAGGCCTATGCCGATCGCTACTTCGCGTGGCAGGGCGAGCCGGGCATCGAGTACATCTACCCCAACAACCGGGACGCCACGCCCGCGGAAAAAGCCCGGACCCGCGCCCTCTACTGTGGCGAGGTCACCTTTGTCGACAAATGGGTCGGCGCCTTCCTGAACAAGGTCGATGAACTCAAGCTGTGGGACGACACCATCGTGGTGATGACCAGCGACCACGGCACCCAGTTGCTGGACCACGGGATGTTCGGCAAGGGCACGTCGGAGATGCACCCGTTCAACACCCAGATTCCGCTCTACATCCGCCACCCGGACGGGCCGCGCGGCATCGAGATCGACGCCTTCGTCCAGAGCCACGACCTTATGCCCACGCTGCTACGTCTGCTGGACGTCCCCTACACCAACGTCGACGGCGAGGATGCCTGGACGCTGGTCACTGGAGAGCGTGAGCAACTGCGCGATCACATCGTCACCGGCTGGGCCGGCTTCACCGCCGGCAACGCCGGGGGGCGCGCCGCCGTGCGCGACAACGATTGGAACTATATCACCAGCGTCCACGAGGAGGACCCGGCGCCAGAACTCTACGACCTCCACGCCGATCCCGGCGAGACCCACAACGTCCACGACGCCCATCCCGACGTCGTCGCCCGCCAGCGCCGCCGCCTCGAAGCCGTCGTCGGCCAGCCCCTCCCCGCCCACCTCAACGAGGTCTGCGACCCATCGCCGGCGCCACTGCGGGTGTATCTGGAGAGAAGACAGGGGTCGCGAGGAAGGGAGGAAGGAGTAAGGCAGACCGGGGCGGTAGTAGATCCAGAGGCGCGCACCCCGAAAACGCAAGACCCGTTCTGCTCAGGCCGGTGTCAACGCTCGACACAGTCGCGGCGCGAGCCCGTCTTCGTGTCAGGCGCCCGTGGAGGGGCTCACGCCCCAACTGCGTTGGAGCTGAAGCCAACCCCAGCGGGGAGCCTGGAAGGCACTTCTCAAAACGGTGGTGCAGCGTGCCATCCTGAACCGCGGGCGTCTCGCCCGCATCTTCGCGCCAGTGGGTATTGCGATATTCATAGTAGCTGCTGCGCACTTCGGGCCCTTAGGAGCAGAGCGGGCGAGACGCAGGGCATTCTGATGCCCGCGGTCCGCAGAAGCCGCAATCTGGCGCGAGTGATCTTGAAGTAAGGGAGGGGACAGACACAGACCCATCCGTCAATCCCAGTCCCGCCCCCCCTCTCCTGGCCGCCGGGAGACGAAGTCCCCGTTTCAGGGGAGGCGAACGCGCTTCTGAGCGCGCAGGGTGAGGGCTCTCCCCTACGGCATCACCACCTCCAGATTGTCAAACGCCACGTCGCTGTACGTCCCATCCATCGAGCTCACCGCAAAGCTGATGTCGCCGTCGGTCAGCACGCCATCGGTGAACTCCCCGATCAGCTGCCCGTTGAGCCGGAAGGTGATCGTGCTGCCATTGCAGATGAGCTGCATCGTATTCACCACATCCCAGCCCTGGTTCACAGCGGTTGACTCCTCGACGTCCAGATAGTACGTCACTTCCCCGGCGTAGTTGGCCTCCATCTTCACATAGCCGTCGGCGCTGTAGCCGACCAGATAGTAGGCGTCGGAGCTTTGCCGGCGGCAACTCACATCGTGCCAGTTATCGTCCGACCCATCCACCAGCCGGCTCTCCACCGTGATGTCCACGTCCTCGAACCACATACCCGGTTCAGTATGCATCGCGAAGTCCGACTCGGTCCAGTTCAGGATGCGCAGCTCACCCTCCCCAAACCACACCTCACCTTTGTCATTTGAGCCGGTCCACCATCCTGGATCGGGCGACGTGAAATCATCGTAGAACAGAGCGCCCTCGTACGGCGGTATTGCCGTCGCCAGCGGCGTGGGCCGCTGGCCTTCGGGCCGCCGGTCGTCGACGTTGGTCGCGTTATCCAAGACCGTGTTGTCGCCGATGGCCGGGTTCGCCGTATCACTCACGTAGATCCCCCACTTGTTCCCGGTGATTGTGTTCGCCTGGAGGATCCCACCGGCGGTCTCGAAATAGGCCACGCCGGATTCGACACTATCCCGCAGGAAGTTCTCCTCGATCACCGGCACGGCCTCGTCGTTGACCGATATACCGTTCGCTAGGTTCTCCAGGATCTCGTTGCCCCGCGCGGTGCCGCCACTGGTCCCGAAGTAGAGTAAGCCGCTCTCGGTGTTAGCCTCGATCCAGTTATCCTCGATCGAGGGCCACGCCTGCTCCCGCACGATGATGCCCGAGAGCCCATTCAGCGACACGGCATTGTCGACAACCAGCGGGGCAGCGTCACCCGACATGCGAATACCGGCCTCTGCGTTCTCACTCACCACGTTCAGCTCCAGAGTGGGCGCGCTCGTGCCGTAGAGATCGATGCCGTGCAAACCATTGCCGATGATCTCGTTGTCAGTCGCCGTCCCGGCGGCGTTCTGGAAATAGGCGAGGCCGCTCTCAACATTGTTGCTGGCCACATTGTACTCCAGCACCGGCTCTGCATCATCGCGCACAATGAAGCCCGAGAGCCCGTTCTCTGAAGCTTCATTGGACCGCGCAGTGCCGCCGCCGGAATCGCCATAGCGTATCCCAACTTCGGCATTGGATCGGCACACATTTCCCTCCAGCAGCGGCGCCGCCTCGTCGGTGACGCTGATACCGTGCAGACCGTTGCCCGAGCACGTGTTGCCCCGCGCCGTGCCGCCGGAGCGCTCGAAGAAGACGATGCCGTCCTCCTCATTCGCACTGCAGACGTTCTCCTCCAGCGTGGGCTGCGCGTCATCGTTCACGCTGATTCCGTGGAGGGTGTTATTCATCATTTCGTTGTTTCGAGCACTCCCGCCGCCCGCGACAAAGTAGACGAGGCCAGACTTCGCGTTCGCATCGAGCGTGTTGTCCTCGATCGTTGCGCGCGCCGTTCCCGTGACCACAATGCCGTTCAACCCGTTCCCACTGCAGGTGCTGCGCTTCACCGTGCCGCTGCTCGCATCGCGGAAGTGGATACCATTCTGCACATTGTCGCTGCACGTGGTGTCTTCCACCGTCACCGACGCCTCATCCTCCAGCCGGATGCCGTCAAGGTTGTTATCCGTCGCTTCAGAGCTGAAGATCGCGCCGCTGGCACTGCCGGATAAGCGCACGCCCGCGTGGGACGCCCCTTCATCCAGCGTCACCGCACCCGAGACCCGCACCCCCTCCAACTCGACCTCGACCTCATCCACCCAGAGCACATCCGCTTCGGCGGTGCCTTCGTGCCGCAGCGTCAGGTTGCGCACCGTGAAGCTGCCCCCTCCGCCGAAGTGCATCACGTAACCGGGCGCCGCACAGGAGACCTCCGTCGCGTCCATCCCCGCGCCCTCCAACGTCACCGATGCAGTGCGGTCGATCGGCTCGGCCAGGACAAAGCTCCCGGCATCCAGCACGATCTTCGAGCCCTCCGGGACCGCGAGCATCGCCGCCTCCAACGTCGCGTAGTCGCCGCTGCCGTCAGCCTTGACGCTCACCGTCACAGGACCCTCGTCCACCTCAACGGACTCTGGGGATGGCGTGGGAGTCTGAACCTTCGGCTTGGCCGTCTCAGCCGAGTCATCGTCCGCCCCATCCCCATCCAGCGCCGACGTAGCCTCCTTCGCCTCCGCGGTTTGTGTCGCATAGGCTTCGGCGGCCTCGTACGTCGCCGTCGCGTCCACGTCCGGTTGTGACAGGCTGCACGCCAGCGTGGGCAGCAACAACAGCAAGGCGATGATGAACAAAGACCAACGTGGAACCGACCGTGACTGCGTGTGCATAAGACCCTCCCCCAGGTTCAGTGACGCAAGAAAAGCCGCGCAGGCGGCGAGCGTGAGCTATCCTGCCTGGCGACCATCATATGAGCGAAGCCATCCGATGTCAACGCGCCAACGTCCAAACATCTCAGCAGTCAGACGTTCAACCGTCGCAGCGTTCCTCGTCTGAGAGCTGACTGCTGACCGCTGATAGCTGATAGCTGCGTCTCCCCCAATCTTCACCAAATCTTCACACCCCCTCCATCAAGGCTTCACGGACTCCGGCTATTCTATAAGCGTGGTTGGCAAACAACCCTTAACTTACAGAGTAGTACATACCGAGTGTAGAGGAGTATAGATGAGCAAGCGAACTATCGTGATGAGCAGCATATTGGCAGCAATCTTGATGGCAACCGTGTTGACAGGGACGGTCCTGGCACGCGGACCGCAGGACCCTGAGGGCGCCAGCGTTGAGTTGCGTGGCAAAGCCACGGCCTTCGAGGACCGCGGTTTTGTGGATGCGGACGGCGACGGCGAGCCTGACTGTGAGGACTTCGTCGACGAGGACGGTGATGGGGTCTGCGACAACAGCGACGGCGTCGGCGGCCGCTTTGCCTACGGTGATGGAACGCAGATGCTGGATGGCACCGGCAGCGGTCACGCCTACGGATTCGTGGATGAGGACAACGATGGCATCAACGACCGCGCCGGTAAGGGCCGCTACGCCCAGGGCGACGGTATGCCCGACTTCGACGGCGA
>JAUVSX010000184.1 GCA_030596915.1 Chloroflexota bacterium
AGAATACGGTGTCGGCTGAGACCTCCTTCGTCAGAACGAGCGACGGCGCGGCCAGGAGGGTGTCCATGAACGTGCACGTGACCGTCTCGCCGGGCGCCAGATCGATGGCCGATGGGTCGCTGCCGTCGGTGCAAGTGGCGCTCGTCAGCTCCCACAGGGGCGGCACCATCTCCGTGACCGAGTACGCGCCTGACCGAAGAATCAGCCCGGCCGACGCGCTATCAAATGGTTCGCTCTGAGCGGTTAGCGTGAAGGGGTGGGTCACCGTGTCTGGCCCCCCGGCCAGGATGAACCCGAAGATGGTCGGGTCGTCGGCCGGATCGGTCAGCTTGTCGACGATGATACGCCCCGGCACTGGGACCGTCAGACTGGGGAGCTGCTGCACGTTGCACTTGGATGGCGCCCCGGGGTAGGCGTGCAACGGGCTCGTGCACAGCTCGTTCGCGCCCGGCTGGCGCCAGCTCAGGCCTGCATTCACCTCGATTTCGCCATCGCCGTCCTCATCGATGCATTGCACGATGATGCCCGTTAGCCTGTAAGATATGGGGCTGTGCGCGGCGTCGATGTCACCGCACGTATCCGAGATCACGCCTCCGGGATCATCGTTTGTCCCATCCAGGTCGACGTATGGTGGGTCGGGCGCGACCGGAATCGTGCTCACCGAGCACGTCCCGGTGAGGGCGTTCCCTCCGTCGGTCGAGATGAAGATGCCGAGGTCGTGGCGTGCCTGCGTCGTCAGGGTAAACTGGGCAGTCATATCAAGGATGGCGGTGTCGCCCGGATAGTCGCACGGATCGACGATCACGATGTTACTGATACTGGCTACCTCAATGTCGCGGGCAGAGCAGTTCAGACCGGACCCGGCAAGGTCTTGCATGCACGCATCGTAGATCGTGTCACCGCCATCCTGCGCCGCCGCGGAGGGTAGGGCAACGGAAGGTTGGCGGGAATGTGGCGCTGGCGCCGCCAACGGGTCCCTCACTGCTTCGGGCTCCAGCAGACGTGACGGCGCCGCCTTCGGCCGGGCAGGCAGGGTGGCAGGCGGGCGTCTGGTTTCGACCGAGGACAGGGTGTGTGTACGCGGCGCCAGGTGGCTGGCGACATCGCCCATCGGCTCCGCAGCCACCGAAGTGGTCCGGGCTGGTGACGGCCCGAAGAAGGCTGCCAACAGAATGGCCACCACAGCCGAAGAGCGCCAAAGCTGCCTGCGGCGCGCCCGAGTCTCCGGCCCCCGGTGCGAGGCTACTAGTGTATCGCGCATCGGTCCTCCCTTGCTCTCAGCACGGAGCGTCCACTGGATTGGGGGCAGGAGTGTAGCACGCTTCGGGAGGGCAGACAAATGGCCTGCGTACCTCTCGCGCTACCGTGTGAGGGCGTGTACGCTTGCTGTTGGTCGCCGGAGACGGACGTAACTTCCCTGAGAACGATGCTCTCCACTCACTGCTTGGACGAAGGTGTGTGTCACGCGTGGAACGACAGGACAGCGATGCCCGGCCCAGAAGAGTCCGCGGGAGAGCCCAGCGCTGGGGGACGTTGGACTCAGGCTGCCGCGTGAAGGAGCGATGCGCTACGGTGTGCTAGGGAAAGGGTCGGGCGCTACCGTGAACTCGCTCGCCTCGAGGTAGGCCTCGGGACGAGCAGGGACATTGGGCTATTCTACTTGGCGAGCGGCGGGGCTCACGCGCTTCTTCGGGTCTCGTTCCCATCCCCCAGGTACTCCCGCCGCCAGATCGGGTCCATGGCTTTTGCGACCGCCTTGTTGTACGCGATCATACCATGGGCATAGGCCGGGTCGAGCAGCGCTTGTTCGGCGGCCTCGTCCTCGGGATCCGGTTCAGTCTCGTGCAGGATACGGCGGAAGTCCTGGTGGTGGTCGCGGATGGGGCAGGGCATCAGCCAGTTGCCGTGCCCCTCTGGCTCCGTCGCCGCAAACCCATAGCCATCCTGCCATTCGCGGACAGATTTGAAGAAGGGCTCCTCGAGGATGTCGCTGAGTGTTTTCCCCGCCGCGAAAGCGTCGTTTACGTTGACCGGCGAGTACGGGACGAAGACGCACGGCGTCACCTTGCCGTTCCAATCAATGTAGAAGTAGCCTCCCTGGCGGCCTGCCGAGATACAGCCTTGTGAGCACGTGCCGAGATTCCAGAAGTCGGCCAGGAAGTACCCCTTCTCGTGGACCATTCGCCAGGTCTGCTCCCACATCCATGCGCGCTGCTCCGGTGTGGGCAGCAGGTCGAGCGTCAATCCCCGGCCGATCGGCATGTACTGGAAGATCCAGCCATAGATGGCGCCCTGTTTCTCGAACATGAAGTCGAGGAACTCCTCGGACAGTACCTCCTCGCAGTTCTCGCTCGTGGCGGTTAGCGAGATGCCGAAGGGGACGCCGACTCGGCGCAAGCACGCCATCGCCTGCAAGACCTGCTGAAAGCTACCTTCTCCTCGTCGTGCGTCGGTTCGCTCCTGCCACCCTTCCATCGAGATGGCGGGCGTCATGTTGCCTACCTCGGCCAGACGGCCAGCCATACGCTGGTCGATCTTGGTTCCGTTGGTGTAGAACAGGAAGAAGACGTTTGGGTGCTTGGCGGCCAGGTCGAGAATGTCCTTGCCCTGGGAGCGGTAGACCATCGGCTCGCCGCCAGTCAGTACAATGAAGCCAGCTCCCCATTGCGCCTGGGCTTCGGTGACGATCTGATCGAGGATGTCCCACTCTAGCTTCTCTCTGTCGGCGCCTGAGCTGGCATAGCACCCCGTGCAGTGTAGATTGCACAGTTTTCCTGGACCGATGACGAGGAAGCTAGGCGGACCATACCCGCCATGCTCTGCGTGGAAACGCTCCATGTTGTCGCGGCCTTCGCTGCGCATGAAGCCATTCATGATCAGGCCACGCACCGCCCCTTGGATCACTGCTGGTGAGACGTCGCCCCGTTCCACCGCCCGCTCCAGCGAGTGAACGATGGCGCGCCCCATGTACGCTCTGTCCTGTGTAACGCGAGGCGGACGCGCACCGTTGTATCGCTCAGGATGCCGTATGCGCTTGGTGGTATGCCAATCGGCATAGCCTACCAGCAAACGACGGGGTACCTTGCGCCTCACCACGGCGGAGAAGACGCTGGCGAACCTCTCGGCCTGCCCCGCTGCGGCGATTCTGTGGACGATTTCTTCGGGTCTCAAGACTCACCTCCGGGAGATTCTGCCAGTGCGCCAGCTTCTGCGAGGTGCAGCTAAGACAGGGTATCCACACGGCAGGGTGCCGATCACCGGTGACATTGTCAACGCGCTCTCAGCAGTCGGCGGCGCGAACCTGAAACCACGCGACGAGCACCTTGGGCGAACACGGGCCGAACACCGATAATCCGGCCGAATCCTGGCTCTCTGGCCCCGCGCGGATCGCAGAGACGGGCCTCAAGTGCGGTCGGTGGCTATTATGGCACAAGAGAGAAATGTGTGCAAATGGCGCTCCATGGAGACGGTATCATGCTGTCTCCGCAGCGCACACGCGGGTGGGGGGCTACGCGCCAGGTGGCAGCAAACCCCGCGATCGCCTGGTTGCATGCCGACCTCTCCGGGCGGGCGAGTCACTCACGCCTGACTCCGGCGCGGTAGCCAGCGCCCGTTCGGTTTGAGGGTCGCTTCAGGCACTCCGAGGTGGGGTTGGTCTGCGGACGTCTCCGAGAGAGCCGAGCAATAGCCGAGGCAGCTTCTGTCACCAGCGCTCTGGTGACGTTAAGCAGGTCTGTTGCGACACGGCAGACCTCGGACCTGCTGGGCGGGTAGGAATACCTGGCGCTTAGCCGCACTGGCATCCGGGCCGCGGTGACCGTGACCGCCGCTTCGAACCCAGTTCACACCGGGTTACCCACGCTGAGGCTTCGCCATCGTCCCGATGGGGTCCGGCGCGCGGCGGGACATCATACAAGCGTGGCTGATCAGCGTATGTCTCTCTCGCCTTGCCACCGCATTCCCGCGTGCTATACTCGCGGCACCCCGGGATAGGCTATGTCAGTCGAATACGAGTGGCGCTTCGACAAGGACGACCTCGATCAGGCTCCAAAGGAGGACGGCACCGCCAAACGCCGTCCGCACTGGCCCACTCGACTGGCTGCGGTCGTGGTCATACTTCTGCTCGCAGGCCTCGGCGTCTTCCTTGTCTGGCGCCTGCGCCGCGCGTCGACCGCCGAGACGGCAGAGGATGTTCGAGCGGCCGTCCAGTTGGAGCTGCGCGCGCTGGAGGATGGCGACGCCGAGCTATTCCTGGGTCTACAGGACGACGAAGATCCTGATTGGCTTGAGTCGCGGCGACGTCGTCTGTCGGAAGGCTCCTTGTTGCCGCCGCCAGCCCCCGGCTTCATCGCCACAGCACCCGTGACTATCGAGACGCCGACGGTCATCGGCGGCCGCGCCGAGGTCGCGTTCGTGCGCCTCGCCGGGCCGCCGGGAGGTGAGCAGTACCCGCACCGGGCTGTCAGTTTCTATCGCCTGTTGGACGATGGTCGCTGGGTGCATACGGCCCCCGACCCGAGGTATGCTGGGCGCACGCTCGTCTGGGTGGGTCCTCGGAATGACCTGGCAGGCCACATCGTCGGGACTGATCTGTTTGAGCAACTGGCGCCCGAGCTCGAACTTCTGGCAGCCGCGTTTTGTGAGCTGTTTGCCTGTCCCCCGGACCTGCGGTTCTCGCTCGCGTTCACGGACACGCTCGTTTCGAGTGCGAACCTGGTGGGGGCGCTTCCCGCGCCCCACCTTGTCGGCGTGCCCCAGGGCGAGTCTGCCCGCGCTGCGTGGTCGAGCGCACTCAAAGACCATCTGGTCGAGCAAATGCTCAGTCGCGTCGTGGGAGAGCCGGTCGGCGGGCTCGTCGGCGCCGGCCTGCGCGCGCAGATCAAGGAGTATCTGGGCGTGGAGAAGGCCCACCAGGCCGACCCCGCTCTCTTGGCAGAGGCTCTGGCCGGGGGTGGACTGCCAGCGCTTGCCGACCTGTGGGCGGGCACCGTGGAGGAGGGCCAGACCGCTGTTGCCGAGGACGCGGCAGCAGTGCTCGTGCGCTTCATCGAGCGGGAGTACGGGCGGGAGGGCGTGATCGGATTGCTCGAAGCGACGGCCCGTGTGTCCTCATTGGATGCGCTGTTCGCGGTGGGCCTTGGCGCCGACGTCGACTCTATCGAGCAGCGCTGGCTTGATTACCTGGAGGAGGCCATCGCCCCGAAAGCGGCTCTGCCCATCAGGGGAACACCGGTCACGTAGGTCAGCCGCCAGCCTCCAGTTCGTCTGCGGCATCTCGCAGCGCCTCTTGCAGCTCCGCTAGCGTCGTTACACGTGCAATTCTCGCGACGAAGGTGAACAGGTCGGGGCTGTATGCGCGCAGCTCCTGTACCGCCGGCCCGATCGGGTCCTCCCCGCGCGCGCCGGGTTCATCGGCGTAGGCGCCGTGGAAGGCGAAGTAGGCCTGGTTCAGCTTGCGAATCCCGTAGCCGTTGGCAACGAACTCCCGTCGCCTCTCCTCCATATACGCCTCCGCCTCGTCGATCCTGCCCTCCGCGAGCAGCTCGTCGGCGCGGACGCGGGTCTCCCGCATCTCTTGCCGGTAATCGAAAGCGGGCGGTTCCGGCGTCGTCGTCACGTCGTCCGGTTCATCTGAAGCGGGCTCCGGCTCGGGGGGTACAAGCTCGGGATAGTAGCGGGCCAGGACCTGCCCGCCGATCTCCTTCCCCACGATAGAGGCGACGGTCTCGTTGATCGTGCGCGTCTCCGGGCTTGCGTCGTAGTTCCAACCCAACGGCCGCGGCATCAGGTAATGGTGTGTCCACTCGTGGGCGACTACCTCGATCACCCAGTTGAGCGAACTGCTCTCCAGCAGCATCGCCGGGTAGGCCGATAGCCCGCCGATACGGGTCACCAACGACGAAACGTCGAATGACGTATCGACCTGTTCCTCAATGGCGTCCCATTCGGCGGCGTTCAGTCCGTGCTCCAGCGCCTGGCTGTAGACGTTCTCAATGTGATCTCGAGGAGAGACGACGATCAGGAATGGCAGCGGCGTGAAGTGCGCGCTGATGGGCGGGAATTCTTGCCCCGCCGTCCCGAAACCTGCGTCGAGAAGGACGCTTGACACCTGCTCGGACACGATGGCCTCGGCGAGCAGTTGGCGGTGCGATGCCTCCGCGCGGATCTCAGCCAGCCGGTCTTGGGCAGCAGCCGTCGCTGCGTCGGGATCATCGGTCTCAGGGTCTATGTACGTGCGATTGATCTCCCACTCCGTGCCCTGAATGTCGGCCACAAGCTGGAGGTACTCGAGGAAGACGTCGTGACGCGCCGCCTCTTCCATGTATCGTTGCGGCGATACGAGAGAGTGAGCGACCTTCGCCAGGAGCGCGTTGACGCCCCAGCCGGCGAAGTCGAACTGCCGGCCCGCCATCAGGCGCCCGATCTGCGTGTCGAGTTCGCCCGGCGGCGGACCATCGGCCACCAGGTTCAGCGTCAGGAATCCCAGCAGGAGCGCGAGTTTCCACTGTCGGGAGATCCGCCCAAGCGCGTTGAGAACGCGTTCCATATGAGTATTGTAGCCGCGTAGACGGAT
>JAUVSX010000085.1 GCA_030596915.1 Chloroflexota bacterium
CCAGGCCGGTGGACACGTCGCTCGTGAACCCGCCATACCAGGTTCACCTGGGCCTCGTCGCCGCCATTCTTGGAGCCATCGGGCTGGTCGTCGGCCTGGTACGTTGGCGCGATAGAGAGCGGCGCGCAACGCTGGTCTTTCTTGCGCTACTCGCCGTCGCGCTTGTTTGGATGAGCACTGCGTCCTCCCTCTGGGTATGGGCGTCGTTGCCACTGCTGCCGTTCGTTCAGTTCCCGTGGCGTTTCATGGGCCGCGCGATTCTGCCGCTCGCCCTGCTTGGTTCAGCCGCGTTCTCCGAGCCGCTGCCCGCATCATCTGGAAAACGGCGGCTGGTCGTCATCGTCGGAGCCGCAGCGGCGATCGTCGTGTTGATCTTCAGCGCCTTTCCCTCCACATACCCGCCTCTGGGTTACTGCCCCAGCAAACCCTACCGATGGTGAGTGACGTGTTCGCATTCGAGCAGCAGACCGGGCAGGTCGGGGTGGACCCCGAGGGATCCTACTTCCCGGTGTGGGTCAAGCGGCGTCCTGTGGGATCGCCGCTCGTGGCGCAATATGCTGCGGGCGGACCAATTGCCCGGTTCGACGAGACTTCGCTGCCGGAGGGAGGGTCAATCGTCGATGCTCACTACGGGCCTAACCGGGCCCAACTCATCGTCGAGTCCCCGGAGTCGTTCCAAGGCCGCTACCAGGTCTACTACTTCCCGGGCTGGCAGGTCCTCGTGGACGGAGCACGCGTGACCCCCTCGCCCTCGGATCCAGATGGGCTACTCACCTTTCCCGTGCCTGCGGGACGTCACGCAGTTACCGTTCGCTTCCGCGAGACACCGCTGCGGGTCGCTGCTGACGTCCTCTCTCTGATCACACTGGCTGTCTTCCTCGCAGTCGTGCTGCGATACCCTGCCCGGGACGACGGCCCCGAGCGCCTGGCCGCCTCACTGTCGGGCTGGCGGGACGGGACGGGACGCGCTGCCTGGCTGATCGCCGTCTGCCTGTCGATCGCACTGCTTGGGCTCAAAGTCGGTGTGATCGACCGGATTGACAGTCCCTTTCGCCGTCCGGCGCTCCTGCCCGACGGGCGCCTGCCGTCTGTCCAGAACCAACTCGGCCAGCGCTTCGCCAACGGACTGACGCTGATCGGGTATGATCAGTCGGGGCCGCGCATCCCTGCAGACGGGGCACTGCAGACTGACCTGTACTGGACCACTCACTCCCAGCCCACGGGGCTCTTCCAGAGCGTCGTGCACCTCGTGGGTCCCGACGGGCTGCGCTGGCGTATGCCCGACTCATTCCGGCCCCGCGGGTACACGGACTACCCCCCCGCCCGGTCGTGGCTACCCGACCAATACGCGTTGGACAGCCACGAGGTCGAGCCGCTGCCCGGCACACCTCCTGGCACGTACGACGTCGTATTGACGGTCTTCGACCCCGCGACGCTCGCCCCGATTTCGGTGATCGACGATCAGGGCCACCCAGCGACGCCTGCGCTCACGCTGGGGACAGTCATACTTGAGCGCCCGGTCCGCACAGTCGCGACAGAGGATGCGGCAAGGGGCCGAATCGACCACGTTTTCGGCCCTGTGACTCTAGTATCCGTGCACCTGGATCGCGCCGAGATGGATGCGGGTGATGCCGCCCTGCTCACAACCTTCTGGCGGTCCGATCGTCAACCTGAGGACAACCTGGTGGCTCGCCTGGTCCTCGCGGCGCCGGGCGCACAGCCTGTCGTCGAGTACAGCCTCCCCTTAGCCGCACCGTGGTTTCCGACCACGTCGTGGCGGACAGGCGACGTCTGGCGCGGCCAGGTTATGCTGCGCGTACCCGCGGGCGCCGAAAGTGGTGACTACGAGTTGCGCGTGGCGGTACCGGAGAGCGCAACGCCCGCAGCGTTGCCCGTCACAATTCGCGTATCTGCTCCCCCTCGCTCGTTCACTCGCCCTGCAACGTCGAACGAGCTGGATGTGACGCTCGGCACAGTGGCGACGCTCGTTGGGTTCGACTCGTCAACCCCGGCCGTCCAGCCAGGGGAGAGCATCACTGTCACACTGGTCTGGCAGGCTCTCGACACTCCAGCGGAGTCCTATCGCGTGTTCGTGCACCTTGTGGACAGCGACGGACGACTGGTGGCACAATCCGACGGCATTCCCGATCACTGGACGCGCCCCACAACTGGGTGGATAGCCGGCGAGTACGTTGTGGACGCCCATTCCATCACCGTGCCGGGTGACACCGCGGACGGCGCCTACGAACTCCGCGCTGGCTTGTACATACCTGGCGTCGGTCGCCTCAAGACGTCCAGCGGAGTGGATACTATTCCCCTTGGCACTCTCACGGTGGTGCGGTGAAGAGCGAATCACACACCGGTGGTGTCGTGGTCCCGCCGGAACAGGCCAAGACTCCACGGGGGCAGGACCCGCGCAGTCACCGGCGAACCCTCGCATATCTCGCTTGCGCGTTTCTCCTGTGCATCCCGGCGATCAGCCCGCTGCTACGCGCTGGCTTGACTTGCGGGTACGACAATGTGTTCCATCTTTGGCGCGCGGTGCAAATCGAGCATCTGATACAGCAAGGCATCCTCTTCTCGCGATGGGCGCCCGACATGGCCCACGGCTTCGGGTTCCCCCTATTCGTGTTCCACGCGCCGGCATCGGCCTACGTTGCCGCGCTCTTCCACGGCGCTGGTCTCGAATGGGTCGGGGCTATCAACGCGACCTTCGCGCTAGGAATGGTGCTCGGAGGGATCTTCGCCTTTCTCCTCGCCCGCGACCTGTTTGGGCCTGCGGCTGGACTGGTCGCAACCGTCGCGTATGTCTACGCTCCCTTCCAGGCCTACGAGGCTTTCAACCGCGGCAGCCTCTCGGAGGCATTTGCCTGGGCATTTCCGCCGCTCGTCCTGTGGTCCGTCCACCGGTGGGTCACCCTCAGGGACCGCCGTTTCCTCGCTGTCGGCGCTGCCGGGCTCTGCGCCCTGATCCTGACGCATCAACTGTTCGCCTTCCTCTTCGCCCCGCTGCTGATAGCGTGGGTGCTCGGTGCGAGCATTGCCGCCCGCGACTGGCACGCGGTGCTTCGCGGCGCCGCTCTCGGGCTGCTGGGCCTCGGCCTGTCCGCCTTCTTCTGGCTGCCGGGACTGACCGAGCGAGGCTGGGTGCAGACACATCGTCTGCTGGGCACGTGGGTCTTCGATTATCGAAGCAACTATCTGACGCTGGCCGAGCTTCTCTCCGCGCCTCGCACCGCCGACCCCACTCTGCTCAATGATTGGCCGCCCAAGGCGCTCGGGCTTATTCCGCTCCTTGTCGCGCTCCTGCCACTCCTGCGCTGGCGGTGGTTGAGCCGTGCCGCGCGGTGGCAGACAGCGGTCCTGCTGGTGCTGCTGTTGGGCTTCGCTATGATGACCCTCCCGCTATCCCGCCCCCTATGGGATCATCTACCGCTGCTGGAGTACATCCAGTTCCCGTGGCGCTTCCTGGGGCCAGCGGTCCTGTGCGTGTCGCTGCTCGCCGCCGCTGCCGTATCCCCTGTCTGCGGCCCAGCGCCCCCCTTCGCGAATCGTATCCTGGTTGTTGGGTCGGCCGTACTGATCCCGTTGCTCGCACTGACCGGGCTGGGGTGGTTCTATCCGCGCCACTGCTCCCCGCCACGCGATGCATCGGTATCGGGGATGATCGCGTGGGAGCGCGCGACGGACACGCTCGGAACGACCGCCAAGGGGGAGTATCTTCCGATCTGGGTGCGCGCATTTCCCGAGGAGCCGCAGTTGGAGAGCGCTTACGCGGGACAGGCCGCGCTGGACCGCCTGCGGCGAGAGGACCTGCCCTCCGGCGCCGAGATTCTGGGGGCCAACTACGGGGCAACGGATGCCGCGATCGAACTCGAGACCCCCCAGCAGTTCCAGGCCGTCTACCTGGCGCTCTACTATCCTGGGTGGCGGGTCGCGATCGACGGAGAGGCCGTCCCCATCACAATCACAGACCCAGACGGCCTGATCTCGTTCGACGTCCCCGCTGGTCGCCACAATATCCACGTCAGTTTCGGCGAGACGCCTTTCCGCGTCACAGCGGACGTTGTCTCCCTGATTAGCCTGGTGCTTCTGCTGGCGATACTCATCTGGCAAATCATCCCTGCCACGTGGCGCCGCCAGGACTGGGCCTCCGTGCGCCGGCGCCTACCGGCTCGGCGCCTGGTTGTAGCGGTGATACCGGCGGTCACGGGGCTGCTACTGCTGGCCATCGTCCTCGACGTGCTCCCGGCCCTGCGAGGCCCGGAGGAATGGCGATGGGTCTACGCGGTGCCCGCAGAGCCGGCACGCCTGCTGTTGGCGGGGTTGACGCTTACACTCTACGTATTGCTTGTCTCGGTCTGGATCGCCCGGGACAGCCGGAGGGGCTTCTCCGCAACGCGCCGTTGGCCGTACCTCGTAGCTATCGCGGTCGCCGTTCCGGCCATCCAGGCGAGTCTTCTTGCCCTGGGGTACCGAGACATCTTCAGGCCCCTTTTCTACCGCACGGTGTCGGCGGGGGGGCGCGGTGTGTTCTCTGTTGGGAGCACAATCGGGGACGCTCGGAAGTTCTTGCGCAACTACCCGGCGCTGATGCCGACCTTTCCGGTTCATCCGCAGCGCTATCCGCCCGGATTACCACTCGCGTTCTACGTCGCGCGCCGCTTTGTGGAGACGCTGCCCTCGCTGGCCGATGCAGTCGGCTTCCGGCTGCGTATGTACCTATGCGACGACCTCTCGTTCATGCGCCTGCCCAACGCCACGATCACCACCGCTGCCATGCAAATGGCGCTGCCCGTCATCAGCGGGTTGACCGTCTTCCCACTGTATGGGCTGGCGAAGAACGTGTACGGTCCGCGGATCGCGACGTGGGTGGTGGCTCTGTTCCCGCTGATACCATCCTTCGCGCTGTGGTCAGGACGATGGGAGCAGTTCTTTCCCCTACTGGTGGCGACGTCCTGGTACCTGCTGCATCTCGGTCTGACCAGGAGACGACCGCTCGCGATGGTAGCCTCGGGCGCCGTCCTGTCAATCGCATCGTTCCTGAACCTCAGCCTCGTGGCACTCCTACTGCCGATGGGTCTGTTCACTGTGTTCTGGCTTCTGAGACAGCCGAGGGAGGCGCGCAGTCCGCGTTTCTGGGCTGCCGGGCTCGCCGCGTTCGTCGCGGGACTCGCGTCGGTATGGGTCGTCCTCGAGATAGGCTTTGGCATCGGCTTTGCGGACATCTGTCGCGTGGCCATGTCATACCACCTGGGCCTGGGTCGCGACTACGCCACCTGGTTGGGCTATCATCTCTACGACTTCTTCCTGTTCCTCGGCATTCCGCTGGCGATACTGTTTCTGTACGCGTTCGTGACGGCGGCGGGCGGACTGCTCGGCCACGTGACCTCAAGACGGCAGCAAGTCGGCGAGCCGCACTCGCACCTGTGGCCTCCAGGCTCCCTCGCCTCACGGTCGAACATCGATGCGCTGGTGCTGGGCTTCGCGCTTGGACTGCTGATCCTCGACCTCTCGGGCACGTCACGGGGCGAGGTGGCACGAGTGTGGCTGTTCTTGACCCCCATCGCTGCACTGGTGGCTGTCCGAGGGCTGGAGCGCACGCGGCTGGGTCAGCGTGCATTTGTCCTCGTCGCCATCCTGATGGCCGTCCAACTGCTGGCATTCAACGCCTGCCTCCGAGTCGTGACAACTGGAGTCGAGCCACCCCCCGCAAGAAGCCGTGATTTCGACCTGCAGGGCACCCTCTCAGAGGTCTCTCATCCTCTGGGGGCCGGTTTTGAGGTGGACGGCATGCAGACTATCGCCCTCCTCGGGTATGACGTGAGCACAAAGTCGTTGCAGCCTGGCGACACACTGCACCTAACGCTCTACTGGCAATCTCTCGATCCAATGACAACGCCGTACACCGTGTTCACCCACGTGGTCGGGGAGGACAACGATGTGGTCGGACAGCGCGACAACATGCCCCTCCTCGACGCCGCCCCGACCACGTGCTGGATGCCCGGTGAGATAATCGCCGATCCTTATCAGATTGAGATCAGTCCGGAGGCGTTGCCGGGCAGCTACCATCTAACGACGGGGTTCTACATTCTGGAGACAGGGGAGCGGCTGCCGGCCGTGGGCGCTACGGCGACCCAAGACCGCGAGGTGATCCTGACTACAATTGTGATCGGAGACCAGTGAGGCACACGGGACTGAAAACGCCGGGGCTGCTTGTCGCGCATCCTGCCGTGCGGGTCCTCATCTGTGTCGTGGCCCTCGCGCTGTTCTCGGTCCCGGCGATCCAACCCCTGTTGACGGATCGACTCACCTGTGGCTTCGACAACGTGCTGCATATGTGGCGGGCGGTCGAGACTGATGCCCTGCTTACGAATGGCATTGTGTATTCCAGATGGCAGCCTCACATGGCGCTGGGGTACGGTTATCCGCTGCTGCTCTTCAATCCCCCTGCATCTCCGATGCTGACTACCTTCTTTCGCCGGCTGAGCCTGGACTGGACGGCGGCCGTGAATGCAACCTTCGTCGTGGGCGTCCTATTGTCCGGACTGACGACCTGGCTGCTTGTGCGCGAGTGGTGGGGCGACGTGGTCGGCGTTCTCGCGGGCGTGATCGTGATTACGCTGCCGTTCCATAGCTACGTCAACTTCCACCGGGCTAGCACATCCGAGGCACTGGCCTGGGCGCTGCCGCCGCTGGTCCTGTGGGGACTGATCCGCTGGCAACAGCGGGGGCAGCGAGTGGGTCTGCTCGCGGCTGCCGGCGGATTGGCTGCGCTGCTCCTCACCCACGACGCATCAGCATACCTGTTCCTGCCGCTGCCGATCGCCACGATGGGTGCTTTGGCCGCGGCCAACCGCAGCCCGAGGATGCTGTGGCGGGGAATCGCGGCGCTGGCGCTGGGCGTGGGTTTGGCAGCATTCTTCTGGCTCCCTTCCGTGACGGAGAGAGGTTTCGTGCAGTTCCAGCGAGTCCTGGCGTATCCGTATGCGGCGAGCTTCCTCGCGCTCGACTACCTGCTGGAGGCGCCGAGGGCTGTCGACCCAACGTGGCTCAACCCGTGGCTGCCCAAGGGAATCGGCTTACTCCCTGCGCTGGCGGTCCTGGCAGCTCCGCTCGGGTGGCTGCGCGCGTCGCGAGAGCAGAGATTCTGGCTCGCGGCGGTCGCGGCCGTCACCGTTGGCTATGTCACAATGAGTCTGCCCCACGCCGCACCAATCTGGCGTCTGGTGCCCGTGCTCCAATACCTGCACTTCCCGTGGCGGTTCCTCACCCCGGCTGCGGTGGGCATCGGGGTCCTGGGCAGCGTAGGCCTTTCCACATTGGAACGGCGTTCGCCGGCCATTCTTCCAGTCCTGGCAGGCATACTGGTCATCGGGTCACTGGGCTGGGTCTATCCCCCGCACTGTGACCCGGCCCAGCCGGCCACCCTTTCCGGGATGCTGGCCTACGAAGAGAGCACCGGTGAGATGGGCAGCACGGTCTTCAGCGAGCTCCTACCCGCAGCAGTGCACGCGATGCCCTCAGCCGATGGCCTTCGCGATGACATCGCTGCCGGACGGGAGCCACGGAGGTTGCGCCCCGAGAGCCTACCGGACGGGGCACGTATCCTCGGCGCGCAGTATGACCCGCTCGAGGCAACGATCGAGCTTGAGAGCCCGACCGACTTCCGCGCTCGCTATCTGGCGCTATACTACCCGGGTTGGCACGTCACGATCGACGGCATGCCCGCCAGGATCGTCCCCACGGAGCCAGAAGGCCTGGTTTCGTTCCATGTCCCAGCGGGACACTCCACGATCCGGCTGTGGTTCGCGGAGACGCCAGCCCGGCGGGCAGCGGACGTGCTGTCCATCGTCAGCCTTATCGCTCTGGTGGTGCTGATGGTTAGGCCAAGCGGCACATCACCTGAGGTAGGTCAGAAGGCCCCCCGGCCCCGCGTCCACGGGCTGTGGATCCTCTTGGCCGTATCCGTACTGGTCGTGTTCGCCAAGCTGGCGGTCATCGACCGCCTGGAAACACCTCTCCGGCGCTCGCGTCTGATCAACGGCCGCCTGGAGAATGTTGACGTCGCGACCGATGTAACCTTCGGGGACGAGTTCGTGCTGCTCGGCCACGACACTGTCCCGGCCAGCGTCGCCAGCGGCGAGCGGATCGAGGTCACGACCTACTGGCGAGCGCTGGAGCCCGGCGGACCCGACTACGGGGTGACAGTCAGCCTCGTGGACCCGGAGGGAATTCGCTGGAACGACAGCGACATCCGTCCGCCGCGATGGCACCGAGTTCCACCACCCACGGGGCAGTGGCCACCAGACCAGTACGCAGTCGTGGCCCTGTCCGTGCCGTTGCGACCCGGCACTCCGCCCGGCGAGTATCACGTTGAGCTCGTCGCATTTGACCGCAAGTCGCTATCGCCCCTCACCGCCCACGACGGCGCGGGGACCGCTCTTGGTCCGTCGCTGGACTTGGGCCCCGTCAGCGTCACGGCGCCACGTCGTCCACCTGATCCAGATTCGTTCGGCATCGCGGAGCGACAGGATATCCCAATTGGCCCGCTCACGCTCCTGGGTGCCCACTTCGACAGGGCAGAGGCGGCCCCCGGCGATCCAGTGCTGCTGACCTCCGTGTGGGAAGCCACCGAGCAGCCTGATGCGGACCTGAGTCTCAGTCTGACGCTGGTTGCGCCCGACGGTTCAGTCGCCGCCACCTACGACCTTCCTCTCACGGTGGCGTGGCATCCGACGTCCCGCTGGAAGCAAGGCGACATCTGGACGGGTCAGCACCCGCTGCGGCTGCCGGCGCACCTGGAAAGCGGGTCGCATAGCTGGTCCCTGCGGGTCTGCCAGGATGACGGGCGGTGCAAGAGGCTGGAGCCGGAGGTGCGTCTGGACTCCCTTGCGGTCCAAGCGCCCACGCGCGTGTGGACACCTCCGCCTGTCGACGTGCGGATCGACACGCAATTGGGCGGCAAGGTCACGCTCGTTGGCGCAAACCTGCAACCTGGTACACGCTCGCTGAGCCCCGGGGACCGTGTGACGGTGACGTTGGTCTGGCGCGCCGACTCGGTGATGGAGGAGAGCTACAATGTCTACCTCCACCTCCTGGGGCCGGACGGAGACTTGGTCGCACAGCTTGACGGCGAGCCGGCAGACTGGACGCGCCCTACGACAGGATGGGCTGAGAGCGAGATCGTGCTCGATCCGCGAGTGCTGACGCTACCGGAATCGGCACAGCCTGGCGACTATCACCTCCGGGCCGGGATGTATACCATCGAGTTTGGTCGCCTGACCACACCGGACGGTGGTGATGGCGCGACGATCGCCATCTTGACCCTCGACGACGAGCCACAATGAACTCACCGCCGGGCGCGCCTGGCGCTATCAGGTCAGGCTCAGGCGCACAGGGTCCGTCACCAGACCGCGTGTGGGGCGAATCAACACGCCGCC
>JAUVSX010000025.1 GCA_030596915.1 Chloroflexota bacterium
ACGACGCTCTGGCTACTGCCGCGAGGGGCGCCGATGTCATCGTTCATCTTGCCGGCCAGACTGCGGTCACTACCTCTGTGTCAGACCCTCGCTCCGACTTCGAAGTGAACGCCCTGGGAACGTTCAACGTGCTGGAGGCCGCGCGTGGCATGGAACGCGCACCGATCTTCGTGTACGCGTCCACGAACAAGGTCTACGGCAGTATGGAGAACCTGGCGGTGGTCGAACGAGCCACGCGGTATGAATACCGCGATCTTCCTCTCGGCGTGTCCGAGGCGCAGCCGCTAGACTTCTATTCGCCGTATGGCTGCTCCAAGGGGGCCGGCGACCAGTACGTGCGGGACTATGCTCGGATCTACGGCTTGCCCACAGTCGTCCTTCGTCAGTCCTGCATCTACGGCCCCCGGCAGATGGGGGTGGAGGACCAGGGGTGGGTCGCGTGGTTTGTCATTGCTGCCGTGCTGGAGCGTGACATCACTGTGTACGGGGATGGCAAGCAGGTACGCGATGTGCTCTTCGTCGATGACCTACTCGACGCGTACGACGCCGCCATCACCCACATCGACGTGAGCGCGGGCCAGGTCTACAACATCGGTGGTGGGCCAAACCTGACACTGTCCATTTGGGCCGAATTCGGGCCGCAACTGGAGCACCTGTTGGGGCGAAACCTGGCGACCCTGCAAGGCGATTGGCGACCAGGCGATCAGCGGATCTTTGTCTCCGACGTACGGAAAGCAGAGCGCCAACTGGGGTGGAAGCCGCGCATCAGCCCAGCCGCCGGGCTCCGGCGGCTATACGAGTGGGTCACGGCGAACCAGAGCTTGTTCACGCAAGATGGATCAGAACCAGCCCCCCTGTCCGGCGCTCCGTTGCTGCTGAAATGATGTGCCTTCGGCTGGCTGGCTCAACCCGTCGCGGCTCACCCCACTTCTATAGGAGATGCCTCTGCGGATTCTGATCGTTCTCACCTACTACCGGCCCCACACCAGCGGTCTAACGATCTATGCTGAGCGCCTTGCACAAGGTCTCGCCGCCCGAGGCCATGCCGTCACCGTGTTGACATCTCAGTTTGACGCTGCGTGTCCTACGGACAGCCGCGAGGACGGTGTACGCGTCGTGCGGGCACCGGTGCTGTTTCGAATCAGCAAGGGCGTCATAATGCCCACCTTCGGTTCCCTGGCCACACGGCTGGTCCGCGAGCACGACGCAATCTGCCTACACTTGCCACAGTTTGACGCCGCCGGAGTTGCCGCCCGCGGCCGCATCCTGAACAAGCCGACCACGCTGACCTACCACTGCGACCTGAAACTCCCCCCTGGTGCATTCAATTGGACCGTCAACCAGGTGGTCCACGTGATGAACCGGCTGGCCGGTATGCTCGCTCACCGCGTCGTCGCCTACACGCACGACTTCGGCTACCACTCACCGTTCCTTAAAGCGTTCCGCGACAAGCTCGAGATAATACCACCACCCGTAGGATTGCCGCACGTCTCGGAGGCTACGATCACAGCCTTCGCGCGCACACACGGAATTGAGGGCGAAGGCCCGGTGATCGGGATGGCCGCCCGCCTCGCGTCGGAGAAGGGCGTCGAGATCCTGCTGCACGCCTTGCCCCGGGTGCTCCAGACGTACCCTCAGGCGCGTGTGCTGTTTGCTGGTCAGCACGAGGACGTTCTCGGCGAGGAATCATACGCTAAACGACTCGAGCCACTGTTCGAAAATCACCGTGAGCGGTGGGAGTTTCTGGGAGTTCTGACGCCAGATGAGATGGCGGCGTTCTACCCTAACTTGGATGTTGTCGTGGTTCCGAGCCTGAACTCGACCGAGACCTTTGGCCTAGTGCAGGTGGAAGCGATGCTGTGCGGCACGCCATCCGTGGCAAGCGATTTGCCCGGCGTCCGCCAGCCAATACAGCAGACGGGAATGGGCGAGGTTGTCCCCATCGGCGACAGCCGTGCGCTGGCTGACGCCATCGTGCGAGTGGTTGGGAGTAAGGATACCTACGTCCGCCCACGAGATCAGATCGCGGCGCGCTGGAGCGTAGCACGGACTGCCGCCGGCTACGAGGATCTGTTTGAGCGACTGCTGGTGGAGTGTGGCCCGCCCTCGACACGGGGGTAGGCACGGAGCACAGGAATGAGGCGCGCGCGGGTTGTCTCAGCCTTCATACTCGCGGCAGGGCTAGGGCTGGCGCTCCTGGGCCAGTTCTATCTCGTGTACCGGCGGGAGTATGTCTGGGATGGTGTCTTCTTCTGGTGTACTGGCTTGCTGCTCGTGGGCCTGGCGGCAAGGAGGGCCGGCACAGCCGAGAGGGCAGTAACAGATCAGCCTCGTCGGCCTTGGTGGTCGGGGCAAGCCTCGTGGCCAACGCTCGCGATGGCGATCGCGATCATGGTCTCGGCAGTTGCGGGGTTTCTCGCGCGACAGCGATCGGCGCAGACTGGATACACCCCTCATCTTGCCCTCTGGATCACCAGCGTTGTCATCTACCTTCTGGCCACCGTGCCGCCTCTTGGGGTGAGGACGGGTCCGGCGCGTCTCAGCGTGCCGAACCGTTCGCGTCTGTGGCACTTGATCCCCCTGGGTGGACTCCTAGTGCTGGCCCTGGTCGTGCGCATCTTCGACCTGGAACACGTGCCCCGCAACTTCGGCGGCGACGAGGGAACGTGGGCGATGGAGGGACTTGCGATGGTCGCGCAGGGCCTCGCCAACCCCTTCGCGACCGGATGGTTCGCTTTTCCGAGTATGTCATTTCTGGCGTGGGGCACATCCATGCGCGTCTTTGGCGAGACCGTCGCAGGTCTCCGGACCCTGTCGGCCATTCTCGGAACCGCAGCCGTATTCACCACGTTCGCGCTGGCCCGGGAACTGTGGGGACGACGAGTCGCCTGGTTTTCGGCGCTGGCGCTGGCCGTCGGCCACTATCATCTTCACTTCAGCCGGCTTGCGGTCAACAACATCGCCGACGCTCTCCTGGTGACCCTGGCTTTGTGGCTGCTCTTGCGCGGTCTCCGGTCGGGCAGCACCGCCTACTTCGCGGGAGCGGGTGCTGTGATGGGTCTTGGTTGGTATGGTTACTTCGGGTCCCGGCTCATTGGAGTCATCGTGGTCGTCTATCTAGCGTGGCGACTGGTGGCCGAGCACGAGTTCCTCGCACGGCACGGCCAGTCGCTCCTGGTCCTGGCTGGCGGGATGCTCGTGGTGGTAGCCCCCCTCCTCCTTCACTACGCCCAGAACCCCATCGTCCTGGTCGAACGGTCCAATCAGGTAAACATTTTCACATCGGGTTGGCTTGCCGCCGAGCACGCGATTACTGGGCGCAGCGCGGCTGGTCTGCTCTTGCAGCAACTGTGGCGGTCGATCTCGGCCTTCAATTACACACTCGATCCCACCTTCTGGTACCGCCCGGCAATCCCACTGCTGGACTTCGTGAGCGGCGGCCTGTTCGTGCTCGGACTAATCTGGGCTACCGCCCATCTTCGCCGGCCAGCCAACGGCCTTCTGCTCATCTGGTTCTGGCTGGCGGTTCTCCTCGGTTGGGTTGTTACCGAGAACCCGCCCAGCAGCCAGCGGCTCTTGATAGCGGCGCCGGCGCTTGCGATGTTCGTTGGCCTCGGCCTGGAATGGGTGATAGACTTCGGACGCCGCGCGATTGGGGGACCTGCGCGGCTGTGGTCCGGTTCTGCCGCCGCAGTGCTGATCGCTGTGGCCGTCATCAATCTACACCACTACTTCGTGGCCTACACGCCCACCGGGATGTACGGGAACCCGACGGCTGAGGCCACGACGGTGCTGGGGCGCTACCTGATGGCCCAGAACGACGACTCTGTGGTCTACTTCTTCGGAGCGCCGTTTGTTTATTGGGACTTCGGGACACTGCGCTTCCTTGCTCGCGACGTGGACGGCGCCAACATTCCGCCGCTCGGTGAGGGGGAGGCTGTCGAGGTAGACCGCAGCCGCGGTCTGCGCTTCGTCTTTGTGCCTCAGAGGCTTGAAGAGCTGGAGAGCATCCAGGTGCTCTTCCCGGGCGGAGTGGAATCGTCCGCTGTCTCTGGAAGCGGCGATAGGTTGCTCTACGTGCTTTACGAGGTACCATCGCCGTCGGGCTGACCCTTCCACATACATTGGAGGAATCTCGATCCATCACATAGGAGGACTTGGCGACAATGCTACATCCAGAATCTGACCTGTTCGATCGCATCCTTGGCGAGGTCAACTCGATGCCGGTCATCGACTGCCACGAGCATATGCAGGGGTTTGAGAAGCGGCCTCCGTACGAGGAGCCAATTGCGGCACTCACATTCGGATACGTTTTCAGCGACCTTCACTCGGCCGGGTTCGGTGTGGCCGAGCGTGACATCATGCGCCTGCAGGACCAGGGCGTGCCCACGGAACAGAAGTGGCCCCTGTTTCAGAAGCTGTGGCAAGCGACCGAACACACCGCCTATGCACGCGTTACGAAGCTCATCCTCCGGGACGTCTACGGGGTAGCAGAGATGTCGCGAGAGGCGCTTGATAGGGTGGCGGACCAATTGCCCGACCGTGACGAGGCCGCCTATTACCGCACCATCGACGAGGCGGGGATCACAGTTCTGCTGACGGACGTGCCCGGGGATTGGCTCAGCCCGCTCACCGATGGCCTGGCGAGCTTCATGGCGGGCGAGGCTCGCTTGCCCGAGAAGTGGCGACTGCTCATCTCATTGCCGGGCCTGCATCCGACCAGCCTGACTTGGGAGAGGATAGACGCAATCGGAGCGCTTACCGACCACAGTCCGACGTCGCTCGACGAGTTCTTGGACTCAGTCTGCACGATTCTGGAGCGGTGCAAACAGAGGGGCGCGATCGGGATCAAGGACCAGTCAGCCTACTCGCGCATCCTCTCCTACGACCTTGTGCCGAAGTCAGTGGCGGAGAGCCAGTTCAATCAGGTTCTCGGCAATCCGCGCAACGTACTTGGTTGGCCGGAGGGCAAGGCGCTCAATGACTATCTGTTCCACCAGTACATGCGGTTCGCGAGAGACCTCGACCTGCCGGTGCAGCTCCACACGGGCCATATGGCGGGCATCCGCAATCGGGTGGACAAGACGAATGCGGCTCACCTGGCGTCAGTGCTGGAGCTGCACCGCGATGTGCGGTTTGACCTGTTCCACGGCAACTGGCCATACATGGGCGATCTCCTATTCCTGGGGAAGAACTATCCAAATGTCGCACTCGACTGCTGCTGGCTCCACATCATCGACCCGGACTACGCCTCCGAACTTCTGGCGCGCTCGGTCATGACCCTGCCACACACGAAGGTGCATGGCTTCGGGGGAGACTACGGTGATGTCCCGGAGTTTGTGGCGGGGCATCTTCACATCGCCCGCGAGAACATCTCGGCGACGTTGGCGCGCCTGGTGCGGCGCCGCTGGCTGACAGAGCAGCAGGCGATCTCGCTTGCGGCTGATTGGTTATACAACAATCCCAACCGTTTCTTCTCGCTGGGCTTCGACGAGTTCATCGTCTAGGCGAGGACAGCGAGGGGGGAGTGGAACACCTGAAGAGGGAGACGGACAGCGTGCCAGCGGCGGTACAGCCGAGGCGAGTGTGGGTCGTGGCGGGACTCGTGCTCCTCTTGGTGGTCGCCGCCTACCTGCGCTTCACCGGCCTGAACTGGGGCGAGGGGCAGTGGATCCATCCCGACGAGGGCCACATGCGGATCATCACGTCGGTGGTCCATATCCCCGACAGTCTCTCCCAGTACTTCGACACCCACCAGTCACCACTCAACAGCCGCAACCAAGGACACGAATACAGCTACGGCACTCTTCCGCTCTTCCTGGTACGGCTATCCGCTGAGCGTCTCGATCGCGCCTGTGATTCGACGCCAGACGGACCAAGCGCGCCCGTGGCTTCGGCGGTCCTCGCAGCAACAGGGCTCGAGTGCGGAGCGGGCGCCTTCACTGGCACACGCAGCGTTCTCGTGGGTCGAGTTCTCTCCGCGCTCGCTGACCTGGGCACGATTGTTATCGTGTTCCTCATCGCCAGACGTCTCTATGGCGATGCCGTGGCTTTGCTTGCCACCGGCCTGGCGGCGCTTACGGCGTTCTCGATCCAGCAGGCGCACTTCTTCACCGTTGACAGTATGGCAGCCTTTTTCGTCGTGCTCACAGCCTATTTCGCGGTGCGGGCGGGCGAGACAGGGCGATGGCTTGACTTTGGGCTGGCCGGGCTCGCAACGGGACTGTCCGCCGCCTGCAAGGTCAGCGGCGCTTTCGCCGCGCTTCTGGTCGCGCTGGCCGTTGCCTGGCGTTTGCTGGCTCGGCCCACGTCCCGCACGGGCCGGGCACTCCTCGTGCTTGGCCTTCAGCTTCTGCTCGCCGGGCTGCTATCTATGCTGGCGTTTCGGATTGCGCAACCCTACGCGTTCGAGGGTCCCGGCTTGTTGGGAATCCGGCTCAACCCGGAATGGCTGGGCAGGCTGGCGCAGATCGGAGCGGAGCAGGGTGGCGAAATCGACTATCCCTCGGGCCGCCAGTGGACAGGGCGAGTGTCCATTGTCTACCCGTTGCTGAACATAGTCGTGTGGGGAATGGGCTTGCCCCTCGGCGTGGCAGCGCTGGCCGCGTGGGCATTCGTTGGCTGGGAGCTGTTCCGGGGGAAGTGGGAGCATCTCGTGCTTTGGGGGTGGGTGACTGCCCTGTTCCTCTATCAGGCGACCCGCTGGGTCAAGACGATGCGCTATTTTCTTCCCCTCTATCCTCTGCTAGCAATACTGACCGCCTATGCGCTGGTGCATCTGGTGCAGACGGCCCGGGCAAGGACACGTGGGCGCCGGTGGCGATGGGCAGCCCTTGCGCTTGTCGCGGTCGTGATCGTGGGGGCGGGGCTTTGGGGCGGAGCCGTTTTCTCCATCTACCTCCGCCCGCACACACGCGTCGCTGCATCGCGTTGGGTGTACGACAACGTAGAGGAGGGCGCCACGATCGCCAACGAACACTGGGATTGGGGCATTCCTCTCCGCCTCGACGGGCGCGACCCCTTCAACAGCACGTATATCGGCCTGGAGATGCAGCACTATGACGAGGACACACCCGACAAACTGGCGCGCCTCTACGACTGGCTGGATCGTGCCGATTACGTCGTTACGGCGAGCAACCGCCTTTACGCTTCGATACCCCGCCTTCCTGCCCGGTATCCGTTGACAACTGCCTACTACAGGGCTCTTTTCGCAGGGGAGCTTGGATTCGAGTTGGTGGGGGACTTCAGCTCGTATCCGGTCATTGGCCCGCTGCTATTCCCGGACCAGGAGAACCCCTTCGAGCTGATGCAGGCCGCCTACTTAACACAGGCCGAACGGGTCGAAGTGCGCTTGCCCGCCGCGGAAGAGGCGTTCAGCGTCTACGACCACCCACGGGTCCTGGTGTTCCGGAAGACGCCGGAGTACTCGCGAGAACGGGCCGAGAAGGTCCTGGGGGGTATTGATCTGACGCGGGTGCTGCACGGAATGGCGCCTCGGGCGGCTACGCAGGCTCCCACTGCGCTGGAATACGACGCGGAGACGTGGGCGGATCAGCAGGCAGGCGGCACCTGGGCGGAGATGTTCGACCGGAACAGCCTGCTGAACAGGCAACCGGGTCTTGCAGCAGCGGCGTGGTGGGTCGCGATCACCGTCTTGGGCTGGTTGGCCTTCCCGCTCACGTTTGTAGCGCTGCCCAGGCTACGTGACCGGGGATACGGGTTGGCGAGAGTTGTTGGACTCCTGATCATCGCCTACCTGACGTGGCTGGCGGCTAGCCTTCGCGTGCTGCCGAACACGCGCAGCACGATCACGCTCATGGTCGCACTCTTGGCGTTCGCTGGCGCTGGGGTGGGGTGGCGCCGTCGGCGAGCTCTGCGCAGCTACGTGGCACGCAATTGGCGACTGCTCGTGATGATGGAGGCCGGGTTTGTGCTGTTGTACGTCTCGTGGATCGTCGTTCGTCTGCTGAACCCCGACCTCTGGCACCCCATCGTTGGTGGCGAGAAACCGATGGACTTCGCCTACCTGAATGCGGTGATGAAGTCCACCTGGTTCCCACCATACAATCCCTGGCTCTCCGGAACCTACATCAACTACTACTACTTCGGATTCGTGCTTGTCGGGTCGCTCATCAAACTTGTGGGTACGATCCCATCTATCGCGTACAATCTTGCCGTTCCCTTGCTCTTTGCCCTGACGGGACTCGGCGCCTTCTCGGTTGCTTACAACCTCTTCGGCGGACACCGGCGCGGCGCACTGATAGCGGGCGGCGCGGCCCTCGTCCTGACGCTCATCCTTGGAAATCTCGGGGTGGTTCACCTGATCCGGGGACTGCTCATCGAGCTGGGAGGGGACCCGTTCCCCAGCACGATTCCCGGCTTCTCAGACAACATAGCAATGATTCGCGGGCTTTGGGAGGTGATAGTCCACGGCGCGCGGTGCGCGGGGCGACCAGAGGCGTGGTACGGGCAGCCCACGCGCATCATACCCGTCGATCCGGGGGGAGTGGCCCCGATCACGGAGTTCCCCGCCTTCACCTTCCTGTACGCGGATCTGCACGCGCATATGATCGCCTTCCCGCTCACGTTGCTCGGACTTGGCTTGGCCGTGAACTGGGCCCGAAGCCGGCGCCCTGGTTGGTCTGGCCTGCTGCTGGGAGGGCTTGCGATCGGGGCGCTTCGCCCAACGAATACGTGGGATTATCCGACGTTCCTGGTCCTGGGGATTGGAGGCATAGCGCTTGGCGCGTGGCAGGTGCGGCGGCGCCTACTCCCATCGCCGGCCGAAGTCAAGTCAGTGTTGTGGCGCTCCGCGCTGCTCGCTGGCCTGACGTATGTGCTCTACTTGCCATACATCCGCCACTACGCCGGGGGACAATCGGTTGCGCTGTGGAGCGGCTCACGCACACCAGTGGGCATCTACGTGTGGATCCTCGGCATCGCCCTGCTCCCGCTGCTCACTCGTCTGCTTATCGAGGCGGGTCGAGCTGTCGCCAGAACGCGGACTACAACTGCGCGAGCTGCAATCCTGATCGGACTCGGCGCGCTGATCATTGCGACGGCTGCCGCGGTCTACCAGGGCTACCAGATTGCATTGCTGGCATTCCCGGTGTTTTCCGTCTGCGTGATGCTTATGCTGACGGTAGGGATGCCTGCGAGCCGTCGTTTTCTTTGGCTGATGGTCGGGTCAGCAGTCGCACTGAGCGTCGCGGTCGAGATCGTCGTGCTGAAGGGCGACGTGGGCCGGATGAACACGGTGTTCAAGTTCTATCTTCAGGTGTGGACGCTCCTCACCGTCGCTGCTGGCGTCGCGCTTGGGTGGGTCCGTGAACGTTCCCGCCGGTGGGCGCCAGCGTGGCGATCGGTGTGGTGGATAGCGATGGCCGCACTCGCTCTCGGCGGCGCCCTATTCCTTCCCTACGGCATCCACGCCCGAGCCACCACTCGCATGGCCGGAGGCGTACCCACAACTCTCGACGGAATGGCCTTTATGGTTCGTGGAACGGTCGTGGACGGCGATCCAGCCGGGGAGGCGCGTAGGGAGATAGCGCTTGTGGGTGACTCCACCGCGATCCGCTGGCTTCAGGACAACGTCGAGGGGTCCCCGGTCATCCTGGAGGGCATTGGATACCGAGAGTACCTCTGGGCGAATCGCGTGTCGATCTACACGGGCCTGCCCACGGTTGTGGGCTGGCGCTGGCACCAGGTGCAGCAGCGCCCCATGCTGCCAGGCTCCACGGTCGACTGGCGCCGCGAGGACGTTCGCGTCTTCTACGAGACTACCGACGTCGCGCGGGCCTGGGACATCATAGCCCGCTACGGCGTGAGGTATGTGTACGTGGGCGAATACGAGCGTGCGTACTACGGCCCTGAGGGCCTGGCGAAGTTCGACGACATGGCCGCGGACGGCCTACTTCGCGTAGTCTACAGTGCCGACGGCGTGACAATCTACGAAACGGCTCAGCTCCCCAGCGAGGTCTGAGGCCAATGCAGGGTGGCCCGACGTCAGTCCCGGGCAACATCGTACGGCGGTGCGCCGTCCGTACCAGCGTCTCACACATTGCGTAGAAATCGTGTACCTACACGTGATAGCCCTATGATCCAGCCTCTTGTTGAGACAATCGCCAGGGCGGTAGGCGGAGATGAAGTTGCGCAACACGCGCTCTACGACACGTACCATTCGACGGCCTATCGGTTAGCGTACCTTCTCCTCGGCGACGGGGGCGACGCTGAGGAGGTTGTGCAAGACGCCTTTGTCTATGCACTAGCCAACCTGGGACGCTACGACGCCGACCGCGCATCGTTCTGGGGCTGGCTGCGCATCATACTCGTCAGCCGCTGCCGTAACAAGCGACGTCGGCGCCAACTGATCCTGGTTCCGCTGGAGGTGCTTGCCCAAGCTGCGCGGCTTCGGGGCGGCCCGGAGAGCGACGATCCGGTGCGGTCGCTCGAGCTCTCATACACGCGCGCCGTGCTCTGGGAGGCCGTGCGGGAGGTCAGCCCGGGAGCCCGAGATGCCCTGGTCCTGCGATTCTACGAGGGGCTCTCGTACAAGGAGATCTCGGCAATCCTCGGCTGCTCGCCCGACGCCGCTCGCGCTCGAGTGGCTCACGGCAAGGTGCAACTGCGGCGCCTACTTACGGATGCCGACACTGGGATAGCTCCGGCGGCGCAAGCTCGGCCTTCGAGGGCCACCTAGCCGATGGATGATACACGGCATCCTGGGGAAATAGAGCTAGCCCGGGGCGACAATCCGGCCGCGGACGGGCGTGAGGGTCATACGCACCTTCTCTCGTGCAGCAGTTGCCGCAGCGCTGCGGCTGACTACGCGTGGCTCCGATCTGAGCTGATGGCTCTGATGGAAGACGTCGCCGAGATCGTCACCGTGCCCACACCGGCGTGGGACGCGGTGCGCAACGGTACGCTGTGGCAGCGGCGGCTGAAGCTGACGAGACTGGGGCTTGCCGCGACCCTCGGGGCCGCTCTGGTCGTGTGCCTCGCGTGCGCGACGCCGCGCCTCGCGAGTGCTTCCGCGGTCGCGAGCGCGACGGCTTACGGGGGATGCCTCGTGCTGCGAGAGCTTCCGACCGTGCCGGCCGTTGCAGCGGCGTCTGTCGATACCCCTTCCCGGCAGGCTGTGACGCCCACGCCCTCGCCGCAGTTTGACGCCAAGGAAAGCCTCACGGCGCCTCTGGCGCCCGTTCCCGTCCCCACCGCGCCGGTGGTCGCCAGCGGATGAACGAAATCGTGCTGGCCATCCGCTGGTACCTTGCCGTGCAGGTGTTCGCGCTCGCAGGGCTGCCTCTAAGCCTGCGCCTTTTTCGGCATCTGCCTGACCGCGGGTACGGCCTCAGCAAGGCGCTGGGGCTCCTTCTGGCGGGATGGGTGTTCTGGATACTCAACTCGTTCGGCTGGCTCCAGAACACGGCGGGTGGGGTGATCGTCGCCGTAGCGGCGGTGCTCGCCGCTGGGTTGATCGTGCTTCTGACAAAAAGGGCCCATCGGTCGGGATCCGGCGCAGCGCAGTTCGCGGGTCTCAGATTGCCATCCATAGGAGCGGTGATCGCCACCGAGGTGGTGTTCGGAGCGGCATTTGTAGCCTGGTGTCTCGTCCGCTCGAGGATGCCGCGAATCGAGACGGCTGGCGGCGAAAAGTGGATGGAGATTGCGTTCCTACGCGCGATCCTCCGATCGGGTGCTTTCCCGCCTCACGATCCCTGGCTATCGGCATACGCCATCTCGTACTACTACTTCGGCTACCTGATCATGGCGATGGTGACGCAGCTCTCAGGTGTGCCGGCATCCATTGCATTCAACCTGGGCATCGCAGCGCTGTTCGCTTTGACTTGCGCCGGGGCCTACAGCTTGGTCTACAACCTGATCGCACTCGACTGCCGGAGTGGCGGGAGCACCGATGGCGATGCTCTGAGAAGCTGTCGAAGATGGCCGCTGTTCGGCGCCCTGTTGGGACCACTCATTGTGGCCGTGATGGGCAACCTGGAGGGCTTGCTCGAGGTGTTGCACGCGCGCGGGATTGGGCCAGCGTCCCTCTGGCGCTGGCTCGACATTCGATCCATCAGCGAACCGCCGCCCGCGTTCGCACAGGGGAGCTGGGTGCCAAGCCGGTTCTTCTGGTGGTGGCAGGCATCGCGTGTGGTACGCGACACGGCGCCCTGGGGGGACCACTGGGAGGTTATCGATGAGTTCCCCGCCTTCAGCTTCATTTTGGGCGACATGCATCCCCACGTCCTGGCGCTCCCGTTTGTCCTGCTGGCCATCGGGCTTGCGCTGGCTCTGTACATCCGTGTGTCGCGCCGCGGTCGGCTCTCTCGCGATCCCTACGGCTTCTGGGCCGGATCGCCCATTGCGGGATGGGAGGCTCTCGTCTATGCTCTGTGCCTTGGCGGTCTCGGTTTCCTGAACACGTGGGACTTCCCCATCTACCTTGCTCTCGCGTCCGCGGCCTACGGACTGGCGCGGCCGCGCTCGGACAGGTGGTCGCGCGTCCGGTCGCATCTCGGCCCCACGGCGGCAGTCTTCATCACCCTGCTCGTCGCCGGTATCGTGTTGTACCTGCCCTTCTGGATCGGCCTACAATCTCAGGCGAGCGGTATCTTGCCGAACCTGCTGAACCCCACGCGCGTGCCGCAATTCCTGGTGATGTTCGGTCCACTGCTTGTGATTTGCGTGCTCTTCCTGGCACTGCACGCCCGCGACCACGGTGTGAAACTGGTGCGGGTGGCGAAGTGGACCCTGCTCGCGGCGCTGACGACCGTTGCCGTCGCGGGCATCGGATTGCTCCTCGCGGTCACCTTGATGTGGCTCGGGGTACTCGCGCCGGAAGGGCCAGTAGCTCACTTGTCTGCCTGGCTGCGCGGCGATCCGATGCCCGGACTTGAGGCCATTGGCGACACCCAAATCCTCGTGGTGCGGCGTCTGCTTCAGCGGCCCATCCAGTCCTGGCCAGCGGTCGTGCTGCTTGCGACAGTGGTCACCGCTGCGTTGACCCTGGCCCCGGGTGCGGAACGCGCCAGTTCGAGCATCCAGGACGGCGGCCCGCCTCTGGCCACCTCAAGTGCGAAGTTCGCCCTTCTGTTGATCGGTCTCGGCTCACTCCTCGCGCTCAGCGTCGAATTCATCTATCTTCGCGATGTGTTTGGCACACGTATGAACACGGTCTTCAAGCTCTACTTCCAGACCTGGGTGTTGTGGGCAGTGGCCGCTGCGTACGCCCTGGCGCGGTTCGCGGGCGTGGCCCGAAGGGTGGGGGGGCAGGGCGTCTTTCTTGGACGCGTAGTCAGGGTTTCCTCGCTGGTGGTGATGTGCCTGCTCATCGCGGGGGGGCTGGTCTATACGGCGCTCGCCGTGCCCGCGCGTGCTGCTGAGTACGGCGGCCGACCGACCCTCGACGGCGCGTCCCACCTTGCCGCGCGAGACGCGGACGACTATGCGGCTATCACGTGGCTCAACCAGAATGTCAGCGGCGCTCCAGTCATTCTGGAGGCGCCGGGCACCTCGTACGGCTACGAGGGCCGCATCTCTGCCCACACCGGTCTGCCTACCGTGCTGGGTTGGTCCGGGCACGAATACCAATGGCGCGGGAGCTTCGACCAGCAGGCTGATCGGGAGCATGACATCGAAAGGATCTACGCGACGATGGAAATCGACGAGGCGCTGTCTTTGCTCGACAAGTATGGTATCCGCTATGTGATCGTCGGCGGGCTCGAGCGCTCACGCTATCCTGTCTCCGGCCTGAGTAAGTTCGCCGACATCCTTACCCCGGTTTTCCACTCCGGATCCCTCACCATCTACGAGAGATGATGCACACAGATCGTGCCAGACCCTCGCCCCAGTTGCGGGTAACTGTGGA
>JAUVSX010000114.1 GCA_030596915.1 Chloroflexota bacterium
CAGCAGCGCGGCGGTGACACCGGACGCCACCGCCCCCGCCACGGGCAGCTCGACCGCGCTGCTGAGGAACGTGAGGGTGGGGAAGAAAAGGAAGGTTGCAAACCCGGCCAGGATGTAGTGAGAGAAGGGCATCCATATGCCGCTCAGCCGATGCACAACGTAGAGGCTGCCGATGAATAGAGCGACCAGCAAAGGGGAGATTCCGGCGAGGGCGCGCAGCGGTCCTTGGAGGGCCGCGACTCGCTGGGCGAAATCCCGCCGGGTGGGCAGGACCACCCGGACGTCGCGGTCAGCAATCAGGGCGTCGTACTTCCACCTCAAAGTGTCCTCATTCCCGTCGTGCCCTACTTCGGTGGCGGGCAGCGAGTCCGCAGGAACTTCGCTTCCCCCGATACCTCGCACGGTGATGCTCACATCCAGGTGCTCCAGCCGATGGCCGCGGTCAAGGGCGTATTCGAAGCTGCCGATCCCGCGGGCACGATAGTGAACGGAGATCTCGCGCTGCTGGGCACGCTCAGCGTGGTCCTGCCACACAATGCTGCTGAGGCTGTATTGGACGTCGGACGGCTCCACGCCATCGACCAGCAGGTAGACGTTGTTGAGCGTGTCAAGGCCCTCGGGGAAGGGGAAGATGAGCTCGACGGTAGTCGTGGGGCCAGGGCCACCGTAGCGCACCACGTAGGTCGCTTCGAACTCGAGGTCGTACACGGTGGCGGTGAGTCCCTCCACCTCTTCGTAGCGTGCCTCCAGCGAGGCGATGACCCGGGCGCTCGCTGCGCCCAAGGTCGCGCCGGTCGCACCATCCAATGCATAGTAGTTCCAGGCAGGCGCGGCCTGGATCAGGTTCAGCCGGCCGTGGAGTGCCAGGGCCCGCCGGTGATCCGGGGCGTCGGTCCAGCCCGGCACGCCGGACGTGCCCAGCACGAAGGCGGCGATGAGGGCTGCCAGAACAGACAGCAAGATGATGTTCAGAAGCCGACGCTTCATCAATCCTCGTTTCATCAATCCACGTCCTTTGCCGAGGGAATGTGACGTCAGTACTGTAGTTGAGGATTGTGGCAGCCGTGTGGCAGTAGTGGGGCAGTCTGGGGGCAGAGATGGGGGGTACGAGGCCGAGTCAGGCGACGAGGGGCAGCGTGAACGAGACGGCCGTGCCCGCAGGGGGCTTGCTTTCGACCCAGATGCGGCCGCCGTGGGCGTCGACGATGGCCCTGGCGATTGCCAGGCCCAGACCGGCGCCACTCTGGCCCTCGCCGCGGGCTCGCGAGCGATCACCACGGTAGAAGCGGCCGAACAGGTGCGGCAGCTCGTCCGTTGGGATACCCGGACCCGTGTCGGCGACGGTACAGAGGGCCTCCTGACCGGCCGCGCGTATCGATACGGAGACAGTCCCACCAGATAGCGTGAACTTGACAGCGTTGTCGAGCAGGTTGATCAGCACCTGCTGAATCCGGTCCGCGTCGAGAAGGGCGATGACCGGGGCCCCGGAGCGGGGAAAGGTGATGGCGAGGTTCTTCAGTGCCGCCCGTCCCGCGAGCTGGGCGATGGCGCGCCGGACCACGAGGTCGAGTTTCGTGGGCGCAAGCCGCAGGTCGAGGCGTCCTGTGTCGGCCCGTGCGAGCAGCAACAGCTCACTCGCGAGGCGAATGAGCCGCTCTGTCTCGCCCTCGATCGTCTCTAGGAAGCGATCTCGTGTCACCGGGTCCTCAGCGGCGCCATTGCGCAGCGTCTCGACGAAGCCCTTGATCGCCGTCAAGGGCGTACGCAGTTCGTGGGAGACGTCCGAAACGAAGCGCGTGCGAAGCCGGTCGAGTTGGCGGTGAGCCGTCACATCGTGTCCGACAACGACGACCCCAGTGATGTGGCTGTCGTCCTCCCCCAGCGGCGTGGCCACCAGCTCGATTATCCGGTCCCGGGCAGCAAACTCGGTCGTCTGCTTCTCTCCGCTGGCGAGGGTCTCGCCGATGGCTCCCCGGACGTGGTCTGAGGCGAGTTCCAGCAGGGCAGCGCCCGCGGGGTTCGTCAGCGTGATCTCACCTGTGGTGGCTGCTGCGATAACGGCATCCGACAGACCATCGAGTATGATCTCTCGCTCCACGGCCCGGGCGATCAGTTCGTCGCGCGCCGATCCGAGGTTGGCGTTCATCGTGTTGAACGCGGCCGTCAAACGGCTCAGCTCCGCCGTGCGGGCCTCCGGAATCGGAGCTGCCTGTCCACCGCGGGCCAGTGCGGCGGCTGCTTCTGTGAGCCGCTGCAAGGGGCGGGTCAGTGTCCGCGCGAGTATCACGCCGGTGGCGCCAGCCAGCAGTATCGCCAGGACTGCGCCGGCGAGAACCTGAGGGCCGAAGTAGGTGGGAAGCAGGCTCAGGCTCAGCCGGGGCAAGGGGCTTGCAATGTAGACGACGCTGCTAACGCTCCCATCGGCGGACCACACGGGATGCGCCGCGTACAGCACCCGCCGGTCCGGCGCCCAGCTATACGCTCGGACGGCCGTCGCGGGCTCCCCTGCCATTGCGCTCTGGATCTCCTCACGGACGCGAAGAAGCTCGACCTGGTCTTCCCCCGTCGTGTCGAGATCGAGCTTGGATGCAAGCGCCCCTATCTCGCTGAGTTGCGCCGAGGGCGGCCCCTCCGGCGACGCCGAAGCGTCGATCTCAGCGAGGTCGAGGATGACGGCGCCCTCCTCGTCGATCACGCGGGTGTGGTATCCAGGCAGCACGTTGGAGGCCTGGGAGTAGGCCTCTGCGGTCGGTTGCACGACCGCCTCAACCAGGCTTCGCTGCTCGAGCGCAAGGCCCGACTCCGCGGTCTGGGCCACAAGGCGGGCCTGGGCGAGCAGGCTCTCGCGCAGCACCTCAAGGAAGGCCCGGTCGAGGGCTCGCCAGGCGAGGGTGGCTGCCACCGCCATCGCAAGAAGGATAACCAGGAGGTAGGAAGCGATCAGCCGGGAGCGGATAGTCCTCAACATATCGAGGCCATTGTAGTACGCCTCTGTGTCAGGAGCGTGTCAGCAACCTGAACTCGCGACCGAGAGGTCTGCTCAGATACGTGCGGCCCCCGCAATCAGAGGCGTTCGAGACGATATCCCACGCCGCGGACGGTGGAGATGACAATTGGGTCGCCGCCCGCCGCCTGAAGTTTCGCGCGAAGGCGCTTCACTGCGCTGTCCACAGCACGGAGGCCCCCGTAATAGTCATAGCCCCACGCCTGGTCGAGGAGCTGTTCGCGACTCAACACCAACCCCGCGTGGCGAACGAGCGTCGCGAGCAGGTCAAACTCCAGGCGGCTGAGAGGCAGCGGATTGCCCTCGAAGCACGCCTCGCGCGCGCCAGTGTCAACCGACAACGCGCCATTCCGGTGGACTACGGCCGTATCCAGGTCCTGTGTCGCTGTTCGGCGCAATACGGCCTTGACCCGCGCCATCAGTTCACGCACGCTGAAGGGCTTTGTGACGTAGTCGTCGGCGCCCAGCTCCAGGCCAACGACGCGGTCCACCTCCTCCACGCGGGCGGTGAGCATGATGACAGGCGTATCGCTCTCGCGCCGCAGGGAACGGCAGACCTCAAGCCCATCGAGGCCAGGTAGCATCAGGTCGAGGATGACGAGGTCGGGGCGCTCTCTGCGGGCAAGACGCAACGCTTCCAGGCCGTCTCGGGCAGCAATGACCCGGTAGCCGTCACGGTTGAGGTTGTACTCGAGCAGATCGATGATGGCCTGTTCGTCGTCGACCACGAGGACCACAGGGCCGGATTGATTCCTCATCAAGGCCAATCCTACACTGTTGTGGCACGGGGAGCAAGCGCATCGTGATGGGTGATGCCTCAGATCAGAGCGCGCGGCCCTGGCGCGTTGCGGGCTGCCTTGACACCTCTCGATACATATGCGAGAATTGCCGCCAACGTGTCACAGCCGCTCTTCAACGGGCAACCACGTTGCCAGCCGCAGCCACGCTTGCCGGACATCGTGTTGGACGCTGTCTCGCGTTGTCGCGAAGAGGGATGCGGATATCCTCGGTCCCACGTGTGCCATTGAAGCGCCGTCGCGCTCACCCTTGCCGGGCGAGCGGCGGGCGACTGTGCAGGTCTTGAGAGAAGGAGTTCGCGCTATGGAAGAACCGCGTATAGGTGTCTACATATGCGAGTGCGGCGTCAACATCTCGGCGACCGTCGATGTGCCCGGCGTAGTCGAAATGGCGTCGGACCTGCCCGGCGTCGTCATCGCGCGACTGCACAAGTACGCGTGCTCGGAGGATGGTCAGGTTACGATCCAGAACGACATCCGCGAACTGGGCCTGAACCGCGTTGTCGTAGCGTCGTGCACGCCGCGAATGCACGAGCCGACGTTCCGGCGGGCGGTGGCCGACGCTGGACTCAACCCCTACCTGTTTGAGATGGCCAACATACGCGAGCACGTCTCCTGGGTCGTGCGGGACACTGAGGCAGGGACCGATAAGGCGAAGCGGCTGGTGAGATCCGCGGTGGCACGCGTCGCGTTTCACTCTCCTCTGGAGGCGCGCCAGGAACCGGTCACTCAGGCCGCGCTTGTCGTCGGCGGCGGCATCGCGGGTATCCAGGCGGCGCTAGGCATCGCTGATTCCGGCTATCAGGTCTACCTGGTGGAGAGGGAGCCGTCTATCGGTGGCCATATGGCCCAGTTGGACAAGACCTTTCCCACGCTCGACTGTAGCATATGAATTCTTGGTCCCAAGATGATGGATGTCGGTCGACATCCGAACATCACTCTTCTGACCTACAGTGAGGTCGAGGAAGTATCGGGGTATGTTGGAAGCTTCAGCGTGAGGATCCGCAAGCGTGCCCGATCGGTTGATGAGGACCTGTGCACCGGCTGCGGACTGTGCCAAGAGAAGTGCCCCAGAAGGGTAGTGGACACGGCCTTCGAAGAGGGTATGGGCAAGCGCAAGGCCATCTACCGGTCTTTCTCCCAGGCAGTACCCAACATACCGGTGATCGACCGGGAGAACTGCCTCTACTATCTGAGGGGGCGCTGCAAGCTATGTGAGAAGTACTGCCCGACGGGGGCCATCCGATTTGATCAGGAGGATACGATTCTAGATCTGGACGTAGGCGCCATCGTGGTAGCCACCGGCTTCCAGATGTGGGACCCCACGCAGCTTGAAGAATACGGCTACGGCACCTCGCCAAACATCATCACCGGCATGGAGTTCGAGCGCCTCAGCAACTCCAGCGGCCCGACCGAGGGCGAGATTCTGACCGCTGAGGGAGAAGTACCCGAGAGCGTGGCGATCATCCACTGCGTCGGGAGCCGGGATGAGCGCGCCCACGAGTACTGCTCTCGGTTTTGCTGCATGGTCGCCCTGAAGCAGGCGCACCTCGTTCACGACAAGACGGGCGCCGAGGTCTACGACTTCTATATCGACATGCGCACCTTTGGCAAGGCCTACGAGGAGTTCTATGGGCGGATGCGCCGGGAGGGAATCCACTTCATCCAGGGACGGCCGGCGCAGGTTGCCGAGGACCCGGTCACAAAGAAGCTCCACATCGAGGTCGAGGACGTCCTACTCGGCAAGTGGATGGAGATTCCGGTGGACATGGTTGTCCTGGCCAACGCCGTCGAGCCGCAGCACGACAGCGGCCGGATAGCAGCGCTCTTCGGCCTGGGACGCACGCCCGATGGCTGGTTCGCTGAGGCGCCCCCGAAGCTGCGCCCGGTCGAGACGAGCACGGCCGGTGTGTTGCTGGCAGGATCCTGCCAGGCGCCTCGGGATGTGCCCGACACGGTGGCCCACGCCGGAGCCGCGGCGCTCGAGGTCGTCCGGCTGTTCAATCAGGGGGTGGTCACCGTCTCGCCAACGGTCGCAGTAGTGGACGCCTCCCAGTGTGTGGGCTGCGGTGAGTGCATCCCCGTCTGCCCCTACACGGCTATCGCCAGGGGACCCGAAGAGAAGGCGCAGATCAACGCAGCACTTTGCATGGGGTGTGGTACCTGCGTCGCCGCCTGCCCCTCCGGGGCCATCACGGCGCTGCAATTCACCGACGAGGAGATCGTTGCGCAGATCGACGGCCTGCTTGCGCCGGTTGTCTGAGCCGGCTTGGCCCGTGCAGAAGCGTGGACGAGAGCGAACCCAAGGACTGCCACCATGAGCGAATCCTTTGAACCCAAGATCGTCGCCTTTCTCTGCAACTGGTGCTCGTATGCAGGTGCGGACAATGCGGGTACTGCACGCATGGAGTCGCCCGCAAACATCCTGCCCATCCGGGTGATGTGTTCGGGACGGGTGTCGCCGGAGATGGTGATGCGGGCCTTCCGGGCTGGCGCCGACGGCGTGCTTGTGCTTGGCTGTCACATCGGCGATTGCCACTACGTCAACGGGAATCACCGTACGATCAAGCGTATGCCGCTGGTGCGCAATCTGCTGGGCTACATTGGGATCAACCCAGACAGACTGAGGCTTGACTGGGTCTCCTCGGCCGAGGCGCCCAAGTTTGTGCAGGTGACTACGGAATTCGTCGACGCGGTCCGGGCTCTGGGACCGATAGCGGAGGAGATGGCGCAATGAGTGTCATTGAACAAGTGCGCGCCCACGTCAAGGAGAGACTCCAGCAGTTGGACGGCGTTGTTGCACTGCGGCAAACGGTTGAGGGCACCGCCCCCTTCCTCTTCCGTGAAGGAGACAATCTCGATCAACTCGCGCTGGAGCCTCAATACCCACTTGCGCCCGTCGTGTCCTTGCTGCACAAGCGAGATCCCGCGGTTCGGATTGGCGTCGTGGCGCGCGGGGGCGACGTCCGCGCGCTTGTCGAGATGGCGAAGCGTGAGCAGGTAGACCCCGAGCGGTTGCACATCATCGGTGTTGCCTGCACTGATGATGAGGCCCAAGATTGCCGATGCTCCGACCCGGCGCCCAGTATCGACGCCTGGCCTCACGCCGTGCTCGTGGGGACGCCGGCCCAGGGTGCAGGACCCAACCCGCTCGTCGCGGAATACGACAAGATGTCGCTCGAGGAGCGCCGGGAGTTCTGGGAGCGACAGTTCAGCAAGTGCATCAAGTGCTATGGCTGCCGCAACATCTGTCCAGTGTGCTTCTGCGAGTCGTGCGCACTGGAGGACCCGCTCTGGGTAGAGAAGGGGGTCCTTGGCCCGCCCTTCCCGATGTTCCATCTGATCAAGGCGATGCACATGGCCGGCCGCTGTGTCGCCTGCCGCCAGTGCGAGCTGGCGTGTCCGGCGCACATCCCGCTGACGGTGCTGTATGACCTGATGCGGCGGGATGTGGAGGCGTTGCTTGGATACGTGCCCGGCGAGGACCTGGGGATGGGGCCCCCGCTATCGCTGACGCTCGAAGAAGCGCCGCTGCGGGCAAAGGTTAGGTAGGGAGGCACTGCATGGAGTATCAGAACATTCTGACCACGTGCATCTACTGTGGGTGCGGATGCCCGCTCTACGTGCAGATTCTGGACGGTGAGATCGTTGGGGTACTGCCCTCGAAGGAGCATCCCATCAGCCGGGGCCAACTGTGCATCAAGGGCTGGAATGCCACTGCGTTCGTCTATCATTCGGACCGGCTCAAGACGCCCCTGATCCGCCGGGGGGACTCCCTCGAAGAGGCGACGTGGGCGCAGGCGCTGGGGCTTGTAGCCCAGAGGCTCGCCACGATTCGCGACGAGTCGGGCCCGGACAGCATCGGGTTCCTCACCTCTGCCAAGTGCACGAACGAGGAGAATTACCTGCTGCAGAAGCTCGCTCGGGCGGTGATCAAGACGAACAACGTCGATCACTGTGCCCGACTCTGACACGCCCCTACGGTGGCCGGTCTGGTCGCCGCGTTCGGAAGTGGGGCGATGACCAACTCCGTCCCGGAGTTCAGTGCAATAACCGAGTGCTTCCTCATCACGGGTTCGAATACGAGCGAGGCCCACCCGCTGGTGGCCAGCCACGTGATCGAGGCCCAGGAGCGGGGCGCCCAGATCATCGTCGTCGACCCGCGGGAGATCCACATCGGGCGGATAGCGGACATCTTTCTCCGTCCTCGCCCCGGCACGGACGTGGCCTGGCTCAACGGGATGATGAATGTGATCATCGGTGAGGCTCTGGCCGACGACGCCTTCGTCGACGAGCGCACGGAGGGATTCGAGGAGCTGCGAGACGTGGTGGCGCGGTATACTCCCGAACGGGTGGAGGAGATAAGTGGCATTCCCGCGGACGATCTGCGTTTGGCGGCTCGCACGTATGCCTCGCGCAAGCCGGCCGCCATCCTCTACGCGATGGG
>JAUVSX010000245.1 GCA_030596915.1 Chloroflexota bacterium
GGTCCAGCTGTCCAGCCGGCGTGCAGCTGAGGCCTGGGGCCAACGCCCGGCCGACACGGCGAACCACCGCCACGCAGTCACCCTGCGTCGCCCAGCCCCTGAAATGCACCCGCTGCCCCCACAGTCTTTGACAGGAGGACCATTCTCCTCTACAATACCGCTTGGCCAACCAGTCAGCGCCGCCAGGGAGCTGTAGTACCAGGCCGGGAGATTGGACGAGGAGGATTCCCGTTGATGAAAGATTACGCGACAGGGCAGTTGCGCAACGTTGTCCTGCTGGGGCATGGGAGCTCTGGAAAGACCTCGTTGGTAGAGGCAATGCTCTTTGCCAGCGGGGCGATCAACCGTATGGGTAGCGTCGAAGAGGGCACGACCGTTGCCGACTCCGACGAGGAGGAGATCAGGCGCCGGATTTCGCTTAGCTTGGCGATCGTGCCGGTTGAATGGGGTGACTACAAGATCAACGTGATGGACACTCCTGGCTACACCGACTTCGTCGGTGAGGCCAAGAGCGCGATGCGAGTCGCTGACCTGGCGCTGATCGTGGTGGATGCTGTGGCCGGCGTTGAGGTAGGGACTGAGCTGCTCTGGAATTACGTTGAGGAGCAGGGACTTCCCCGCGTGGTGGTCATCAACAAGATGAACCGGGAGAACGCTGATCTGGATCGCACACTCGAGGGCCTTCGAAAGGCCTTCGACAAGAACTTCGTGCCGCTTCAGTTAGCTGTCGGCGCTCAAGCGGAGTTCGCTGGCGTGATAGACTTGGTCTGGATGAAGGCGCGGCTCGGGACGAGTGGGGCGGCTGCGGATATCCCGTCAGAGCTTGCCGACGAGGCGGAAGAGGCTCGCATCCAGGTGGTCGAGGCCGCGGCCGAAGCGGATGACGAACTCATCATGAAGTATCTGGAGGGTGAGGAGCTTACGCGCGAGGATGTTCTCCAAGGCCTGCGCGCCGCGATTCTCGATCAGTCGGTCGTTCCGGTGCTGGCCACGGCGGCGACGGCCGCTCTGGGTACTCACGTGCTACTCGATGCGCTGGCGGCTTTCGCCCCCTCCCCGGCTGATGTGGGCCCAGCAGCGGCAGAAGGGCCGGCGGGCGAGGAGCAGATCGAACCCAACGAACTGGCTCCCTTGGCCGCGCTGGTTTTCAAGACCGCGGCCGATCCCTTCGTGGGCAAGATGACCTACTTCCGTGTGTACGGCGGAATGATGAGCTCCAACGGCGCCGTGTACAACAGCCGGGTTCAGGCCGAGGAACGCGTGGGCCAGCTCTACGTCGTGCGTGGCAAGGAGCAATTGCCCGTGGATCAATTGCGGGCTGGAGACATCGGCGCGGTTGCGAAGCTGAGTGAGACGCTGACCGGCGACACTTTGTGTGACAAGGGACACCCCGTCGTGCTTCCCGGGCCGACGTTCCCTAGTCCTCTCTACGCGGTGGCGGTTAGCCCCACCAGCAAGGCCGATGCTGCGAAGTTGGGGACGACGCTAACGCGCATCTGCGAAGAGGATCTCACGTTGCGCTGGCGTCAGGAGCCCAGCACCCGACAGACGATTCTAGAGGGTATGGGAGAGGCCCACGTCGACATCGCTTTGCGCCGGATGGAGAATCGCTTCGACGTCAAGGTGGAGACTGCGACACCCAGGGTGCCGTACCTGGAGACGGTCACACGCACCTATGGCGACAGCTACCGGCACAAGAAGCAGACAGGGGGTGCAGGCCAGTTTGCCGAGGTACACATGCGGCTGGAGCCTCTGTCCCGTGGCGAGGGCTTCGAGTATGCGTGGAAGGTAGTCGGGGGACGCATTTCCCGCTCCTTCGAAAGCTCAATCGAAAAGGGCGTGAGACAGGTTATGGCGCAGGGCGTGATCGCCGGGTACCCCGTGGTGGATGTCAGAGCCGTGGTCTATGACGGCAAGGAGCACCCGGTCGACTCCAAGGACATCGCGTTCCAGGTCGCCGGAAGGGAAGTGTTCAAGAGGGTCATGATGGAGGCCGGTCCAGTTCTGCTGGAGCCGATCCATCGGGTCTCCATCTCCGTACCTGAGGAGTACACTGGCGACATTATGGGCGATCTGAACACCAGGAGAGCTCAGGTGCAGGGGATGGACCAGTTCGCCGGAAAGACGGTCATCAACGCACTGGCGCCGCTGGCTGAGATGCAGCGATACTCGACCAACCTTCGCAGCCTGACCCAGGGACGGGGCATGTTCACAATGGAGCTCGATCACTACGAGCCCCTGCCATCACACCTGACCAAGGCCATCGTCGAAGCCCACCAACGGGAGCAGGAAGAGAAGTAGCACACGAAATGCCCACATCGATTGGGACTCGCCCGGAGCATCGGGCGAGTCCTTTCACTAGTTGCCGGGAGCGCACGCTATGAGGCCTCCGAACATCCTGTACCTCCACTCACACGATACGGGTCGCTACGTTGAGCCCTATGGCTATGGAGTGGCGACGCCGAACATCCAGCGCCTGGCCGACGAGGGCATCCTGTTTCGCCAGGCGTTCTGCGCTGCGCCGACCTGCTCGCCGAGCCGCGCCGCTCTGCTGACCGGACAGTGTGCCCATTCCAGTGGGATGCTGGGTCTGGCCCATCGCGGCTTCTCGCTCACCGACAACCGGCAGCATCTACTGCACACATTGCGTGGTGCTGGCTTTCACTCGACCTTGATTGGCGTGCAACACGTGGCCCAAAGGGCCGAGAGCATCGGATACGACGAGGTAGTGCCGCTTCCGAGCCGGCAGGTCCAACACGTCGCGCCGGCTGCGTGCGCCACCCTCGCCGATGGGCCCCAGGAGCCCTTCTTCCTCTCCGTTGGCTTCATCGAGACCCACCGTGAGTATCCTGCTCCCGGTCCAAGGGAGGATTCGCGCTACTGCCTGCCTCCCCACCCTCTGCCCGACACCTCGGAGACCAGGCAGGATTTCGCGGCCTACCGCGCAAGCGCGCGCATCCTCGATCAGGGTGTCGGTATGGTCCTCGACGCCCTCGACGCGAGCGGCCTGGCCGACGACACTCTGGTGATCTGTACCACCGACCATGGCATCGCCTTCCCCGGGATGAAGTGCAACCTGACCGATCACGGCATTGGCGTGATGCTCATCATGCGAGGTCCGGGTGGCTTCGCTGGTGGTCAGGTCTGCGACGCGATGGTCTCGCAGATCGACCTATTCCCCACGATCTGCGACTTGGTCGGCATCTGCGACCTGGTCGACATCCTCGACCCGGTCGGCGTTTGCGACCTGGTCAGTCTCCGCAGGCCTGACTGGCTGCAAGGCAAGTCGATTATGCCGCTGGTGCGCGGCGAGGCGGAACAGCTCCACGACCAGGTCTTCGCCGAGGTCACCTACCACGCTGCGTACGAGCCTCAGCGCGCCGTGCGCACGCCACGCTGGAAGTACATTCGCCGCTACGGGGATCGCGAAGCCCCAGTGCTGCCCAACTGCGATGACGGTCTGAGCAAGGACGTGTGGCTGCACCACGGGTGGCGCGATCTGGTCGTTGCCCCCGAACAGCTCTACGACCTGGTTTTCGACCCCAACGAGAGCCGCAACCTGGCCAACGACCCATCGGTGTCTGACGTGCTACAGCAGATGCGGCTCAGGCTGGACGACTGGATGAGCGCGACCGGCGACCCGCTGCTCCTTGGGCCGGTGCCGGCTCCTCCCGGGGCCAGGGTGAATGATGCGGACGGTTTGTCGCCCACAGAGCCAGTTTCAGTCATGCCGGAGTAGGGCCTACGCCCGCATCAGGCTGTGCAGTCAGCTTGGTAGGCGCATACAATAGCGATGTCGAACTCCGCCGAGTCCCGCCCTGCTGCTCCCCCGGCCTTCAACATCATGGTGAAGCCAGTCGGGCCCACCTGTAATCTGGCGTGTGCCTACTGCTACTACCTATCCAAGCAACAGCTCTACGAGGACCGTCGCTTCCGTATGAGCGACGAGCTGCTGGAGACATTCACCCGCCAGTACATCGAGGCCCAGAAGGTTCCGGAAGTGGTCTTCGGCTGGCAGGGCGGAGAGCCCACCCTCATAGGCCTGGATTTCTTCCGACTGGCGGTGAAGCTGCAGCAGAGGTATGGTAGGCCAGGGGTGCGCATTCTCAACGCGCTACAGACCAACGGCACGACCTTGGACGACGCGTGGTGTGACTTCTTCCGCGAGCACGGTTTCCTGATTGGCCTCAGCCTGGATGGGCCCGAAGAGCTACACAATGCCTTCCGGGTCGACAAGAGTCATCGCGCGACGTTCGACCGAGTGATGAAAGGGGCGGCGCTGCTCAAGGAGCACGATGTCGATTTCAACATCCTCACGACGGTCCACGCCGCCAATGCTGACCACCCGGTGGAGGTGTATCGCTTCCTGCGCGATGAGGTAGAGGCCCCGTTCATTCAGTTCATACCGATTGTCGAAAGGGACAATCAGACCGGCTTCCAGGAAGGGAGCAAGGTGACTGCGCGCTCGGTGGGCGGGCGACAGTACGGGGACTTCCTCATCGGCGTCTTCGACGAGTGGCTACGACGCGATGTCGGCCGCGTCTTCGTGCAAGTGTTCGACATGGCACTCACCGCGTCGCTGGGCGAGCGTCCGGGGCTGTGCGTCTTCGACGAGACCTGCGGCGCCGCGCTGATACTCGAACACAACGGAGACGTATACGCCTGTGACCACTTCGTGGAGCCCCGCTGGCTGCTAGGGAACATCCGGGACGCCCCGCTGGTAGATCTGGTGGGGTCTGAGAAGCAGTGGCGATTCGGGCAGGACAAGCGTGATACGCTTCCCCGTATTTGCAGGGAGTGTCCGGTGCGCTTCATCTGCAACGGGGGCTGCCCCAAGAACCGCGTCTTGCGTGCCCCCGACGGCGAACCGGGCCTCAACTACCTCTGCGAGGGATACCAGGCCTTCTTCACCCACATCACGAGGCCGATGCGGCTGATGACGGAGGAGCTACGGGCGGGTAGACCCCCTGCGGGCGTGATAGGGCTTCTCGCAGCGGAGGATGCGGAACTCCAGCGCCGCTTCGCCCGGGCCCGTCGCAACCAACCATGCCCCTGCGACAGCGGTCGCAAGTTCAAGAACTGCCATGGGCGCCCCTCATCGCGGCCGGGCACGCATCGCCAGGCCTGATCCGATGATTTCGCCACGCACTACGACCCTGAGACTGACACCTAGATGTGGCCCAAGACAAGCGACAAGTCATCGTCATCGCACGGCCACGACATGCTCTGTGAAGCGAAAACCTGACAGGTTTCTACGTCTTCGATCATCAGCGCACCGACTCGCTCGAAAACCTGTCAGGTTTCCACTGCATTGCCGTGGCGAAGCGCTCGGGCAGGGACCGCACCCGGGCTTGTCGTTATCACTATGTATGACATGGTGCCTAATTGGGGCGAAAACAAGGTGACAGGCCTCCGTGCAGAGAGCGTCGGCAACAA
>JAUVSX010000313.1 GCA_030596915.1 Chloroflexota bacterium
CCCAGGCCGTCATGCATCAGATGTCGAGGGCGGCCTTTCGTGTATTGGCCGATCTGTCGCTCATCGGCCGGGAGAACCTCCCCAGTACCATCCCGCTCCTGCTAGTGACCAATCACTTCAGCTTCATCGATCCGGCTGCAGCGATTCGGGCGACACCCTGACCATTGGAGTTCCTCGGAGGATTCCACACGCCGTTCGCCCCCAGGGCAACGACCTAGAGTCCCAAGCTGTGGGGCTTCTATCCCGTCTACCGCGGTACGGCTTCACGGGATGCGCTGCGGGCTTCGGACGCTGTCCTGGCTCAAGGAGGCGCGCTAGCCATCTTCCCCAAGGGCAGTAGTGGGCAAGCGGTCCTCCGCCCCCCAACGTCCTGGTGCTGCGTTTGTGGCTGCCCAGACCGGCACACGGCTGATCCGGATTGGGCTCGACGCCACGATCGACATCTTCCCCAATCTGCGCCAGGGAAAGCGTGCTTGCGCGACAGTACGAATTGGCGAGCCCTTCGGGCCATTCCGAACAACGGGCCGGGGACGTGAGCGAAGGAAGCAGACCGTTCAGATCGGCCACGAGCTGATGCGGCACATCGCCACCCTACTGCCCCCGAACGGCAAGCCTGCTACTCCCCAAGACCCAGCGATTCGCGCCGCGGCAAGAGGGAACCGCAGAGTACACCTGGGACGACACCCCAGACTACCTCTGAGAGGTCTGGGCGACCTGCCTGGTCGACGTTGCCCCCGCAACCGGAGAGGCGGCTGAGGCACGATTGCGGTGCTTCGCCATGGACTCGAGCGCCTGGGAGAGCACGTCGACCGCTCGCCGGAACTCCCCTATCCTGATGTGTTCTTCGTTGGTGTGGTCCAGGGAGGAGTCGCCCGGACCATAGGCCACGATGGGACAGCCCCACGCCGGCCCAACAACGTTCATGTCTGAGGTCCCTGTCTTCAGCTTGAAGACAGGGCGGCCGCCCCTGGCGCGGATTCCGCGCAACAGGGCGCGCACGGGCGGCGTGTTCTTCAGCGCCCGAAATGGTGGATCACTGCCGACCACGTCAAGACTGGCTCCGCTCCCGTCACGCCAGACGTCCATTTCGTGCCGCAGAGCTGCGACGTCCACTCCCGGTGGGATCCGGATGATGATGTTCATCTCCACGCCATCGTCGAGCCCGTCGCTGAACGTGCGGAAGCCCCTTAGCGCCGCGTCGAGCGTGTCGAAATGCCCCGAGCGTCCGTGGTTCCAATCTTCCGCGTAGGTTATTACCTTGTTCCAGAAGGTCACACCCTTCTCCGCGGGGCCGGGGAACTGGCCGGCAGTGTGCCCACCCGGCTGAACCAGCCTGTACTCGAGGTTGAGCATGCCCTTGTACCCCAGCGTGACTCCCTGCCACCCACTGGGCTCCCCGATGATCGCACACCAAGGCGCTGGCATCGTGAGAGCCAGATGATGCGCCCCTTTCCCACTCCCTTCCTCCTCAACCGCGCCCACCACGACAATGCGCACGCCCTCGAGGCGCGCACTGACTCGTGCCGCTGCCAGGACGAAGACGGCCAGAGGGCCCTTGGCATCGACGGCGCCGCGACCATACAGCCGATCTCCGCGCATCCGCACAGGGATGAAACCCGGCACGGTGTCCATATGCCCGAGGAGCACTATCTCGCGCTCAGCGTCCGGATCACCCGCTATTCCGACGGCGTTCCCGACCTCGTCGCGTCGGACATCGAAGCCCTGTTCCTGCATCGTCGCGACGAGGTACTTGGCAACTTCGCCCTCGTCGCCGGACGGGCTCGCAATCCTCAGCAAGCCCTCAAGGAACCCTATATCATCCATCGTTCCTCCAAGACACGTCGCTCATCCGGGTTACCTCGTCGAGCGCCATCACTGAGAGGCGGCCGGCGCGCAGGGCCCGGACTCCAGCCACGGCGGCCCGCAGGGCAACCAGGGTCGTGATATAGGACGCGTGGTACTGGAGCGCCGCCGCCCGGATACGGTATCCGACCGTTCGCCTGTTGCCCAACGCCAGAGGCATCCCCCGTCGTTCAGCACCAGCCGGCAACTGCGGAACCGGCGGCTTTCGCCTCCGGGCACCCGCCGAGGGCGTATTGACGACCAGGCTCACGCCCCCCTGGGCAATGAGGTCGACGACGTCGGGACGCCCCTCCCCCACCTTGAGCACGTCGGTCGCCGGAACACCCATTGCTCTCAGGACACGGGCAGTACCTCGCGTGGCCACAATTCGGAAGCCAAGATCGCACAGTTGCGACATGAGCGCAGTTCCCTCACGCTTGTCGGGGTCGGCCAGGCTCACCAGCACGGTGCCCTCGGTTGGGAGCGGATTGCCTGCCGCTATCTGTGCCTTGGCAAAGGCGGAGGGGAAGTCCTCGGCGAAACTCATCACCTCGCCGGTCGAGCGCATTTCCGGGCCGAGGAGCACATCAGACCCGGGGAAGCGCCCGAAGGGTAGGACCACTTCCTTGACGGCCGAGTGCCGAGGCCACGGCGTCGGAATGAGATGGTCTGAATCTAGAGCATCCTCCAGGTTGGCGCTCAAGTCGCCCCGGTCTGGATGCACGGCGAAGGGCCAGTGCGGAGCTAGCAAGTCCCGCAAGGGGCGCCCGACCAACACCTTGGCAGCGATCTTCGCCAGAGGAATGCCAATCGCCTTGCTCACAAACGGCACCGTGCGCGAGGCCCGTGGGTTGGCCTCAAGTACGAATATGTCGTTTCCTCTGATTGCTAGCTGGATGTTTACGAGCCCCACAGCGCCCATCCCTCTGACCAGACTGCCCGTGGCCTGCTCAATGCGACCAACCATCTCAGCCGAGAGGCTCACGGGAGGCAGAACGCACGCCGAATCCCCAGAGTGAACGCCCGCCTCCTCAATCTGCTCCATCAAGCCAGCCACCCACACGTCTCGTCCGTCAGTCAGGACGTCCGCATCGAGCTCGAGCGCGTGATCCAAGAAGCGATCGATCAAGATAGGGCGGCCGTCCGAAACCCTGGCCGCCTCGGCAACGCAGTGTCGAAGTTGCTCGGGCCCGTCGACTACCTCGACAGCGCGCCCCCCGAGGATGTAGCTTGGGCGGACGAGAACCGGGTAGCCCAACGCCTCCGCCACGACGAGCGCTTCGTCCACTGACGTCGCCGTACCATAGGGAGGGCTCTTCAGCCCCAGATGGTCCAGAAGCGGCCCAAACTGGGCCCGGTTCTCGGCGAGCTCGATCGCCTCGAAGCTCGTACCGACCAACTTGATTCCCTCGGGCTCCAGCTTGCGCGCGAGCTTCAGCGGCGTCTGCCCCCCAAAACCCACAACCACCCCGATCGGATCCTCGTTGGCGATGATCGCCAGCACATCCTCTGCCGTCAACGGCTCGAAATAGAGACGGTCCGCGATGTCGTAGTCGGTCGAGACAGTCTCAGGATTCGAGTTGACCATGATGACCTCATAGCCCTCCTCCTGCAGCGCCCAGACGGCGTGGACGTTAGCATAGTCGAACTCGATTCCCTGGCCGATCCGGTTCGGTCCGGACCCGAGGATCACAATCTTGGGACGGTCTGAAGGCAGCGCCTCGCTCTCGTCGCCGCCGTATGTCGAATAGAAGTAGGGGGTGGCGGCCTCGAACTCCGCCGCACAAGTATCAACCATCTTGTAGACCGGCTGCACGCCCAGCTCAGAGCGCTTCGCGCGGACTGTCTGCTCCGGACACTCAAGAATCTCGCCGAGTTCCCGATCGGAGAAACCGTAGAGCTTGCTGCACAAGAGCGTGTCTCGGTCGAGTGCTTCGATCGAAGTGCGTCGAAGGGCACCCTCCCAACGGACGAAGTCGTCCATCTCGCTGAGAAACCAGGCGTCGATGTGGGTTAGTGCCTGGATCTCGCCAACCGAAATGCCCAGGCGTAGGGCAGCGTAGATGTAGGAAACCCTCTCAGGCGTTGGGTTGGCCAGATACTCGCGCACGTGATCGAAATCGAGGCGCGGCGTGGCGTCCAGCTCCAGCGAGCGTAGAGCCTTCCCCAGCGCTTCCTTGAACGTACGGCCGATGGCCATCACCTCGCCCACCGACTTCATCTGCGTGCCAAGCTGGGGATCAGCACCGGGGAACTTCTCCAGTTGGAAGCGAGGGATCTTGACGACAACGTAGTCCAGCGTCGGTTCAAAGGCAGCGGTCGTTCGACGGGTGATGTCGTTGGGAATCTCGTCCAGCCGGTACCCGACGGCGAGCAACGCGGCCACCTTCGCGATTGGGTAGCCCGTTGCCTTCGACGCCAACGCCGACGAGCGTGACACGCGCGGGTTCATCTCGATTACGACCATCCGACCGGTTCGAGGATCAACTGCAAACTGGACGTTCGAGCCACCGGTGTCGACCCCGATGGCACGCAAGACGGCAATGCCAGCATCCCGCATCTCCTGGTACTCGCGGTCGGTCAACGTCTGGGAAGGCGCGACCGTGATGGAGTCGCCCGTGTGGATGCCCATCGGGTCGACATTCTCGATAGAGCAGACAATGACAGCGTTGTCCGCGTGGTCCCGCATCACCTCCAGCTCGTACTCTTTCCAGCCAAGCAACGACTCCGCAAGAAGCACCGTGCGGGAGGGGCTTTCGATCAGGCCCCTGGCCACAACAGTGGCAAGCTCCTCGGCGTTGTAGGCGACACCTCCTCCGGTGCCGCCAAGGGTGAAGCTAGG